>CAZPTI010000005.1:0-377 GCA_964588925.1 uncultured Anaerolineales bacterium
ACCGGCTTCCAGGCCGCGGCGCAGGGCGTGGGCAAATTCGAGTGGGATGAAGAGCTGGCCGTCCGGCCCGAGCACTTCGCCGACATGGTGTACCAGACGTGCGCGCTTACCCGTGGCGGGTGCGTCGTCGAGATGCTGGTGTACGGGCTGGCGCAGGACGTCAGCGGTTTTTAGCGTCACCGGGCAAGTTGCGAACTTGCGCTACAGCCGTTTCAAGGCGGCGGGGCGCTTCCCCCGGCCGACCTACCATCTAACTCGTTCTAGCAAGAAGGAGAAGTTCAAGTGAAGAAGCAGTTGTTCACCCTGTTGGGCGTGCTGGTCCTGATCAGCATGATCCTCTCCGCCTGCGGCGGAGCGGCTGCGCCCGCGCCCGCGGC
>CAZPTI010000005.1:387-1101 GCA_964588925.1 uncultured Anaerolineales bacterium
TCGCCCCCCGGCGTCCGCGCACGGTTGCCAAGCCGCCCGCGCCCGCGGCCCCGGCTGCCACTGAAGTGCCAAAGGCCGAACCTACTGCCGCCCCCGCGGCGACCGAAGCCCCCAAAGCCGAACCCACTGCCGCCCCGGCCGCTGCCGCCGAATTCAAGCCGGCGACGGACAAGCCGATGAAGATTGCGTTCTTCGTGTCGGACATGACGAACGTGTTCCATCAGGGCCAGGCGACCGAGGCGCAACGTTACGCCAAGGAGAAGTACGGCGCCGAGGTCTTCATCTTCGACGGCAAGTCGGACTCCGCGACGATGACCGCCAACGTCGATCAGATCATGGCGCAGGGCATGGACGCCGCCACCCTCCACATCTGGGACTACGAGACCGTCAAGCCTGCCGTTCAGGAAGCCCTCGAAAAGGGCATCGTCATGACCTCCTTCTTCAGCCCGCTCGGCGACTCCGGCATCCCCGTCGCCCGCTCCGACGAGGCCGGCGTCTCCTTCGAGATGGGCGCGCAGATGGCGAAGCAGTGGAAGGAAGCCAACCCCGACAAGCCCATCGTCATGGTCCAGCTCGGCTGGCCCAACCACACCGAGGTCAAGTCCGGCCGCACCGACCCCTTCGTCAAGGGTGTGCTCTCCGTCGATCCCACCGCCACCGACCTCGGCTGCCAGGATGCCTCCAAGGGCGCCGATGCCGCCAAGCAGATCATCA
>CAZPTI010000005.1:1201-8169 GCA_964588925.1 uncultured Anaerolineales bacterium
CACCATGCCCCAGGCCGATGCCGCCAGGTGGCTCAACACCCAGTTCGGCACGAACATCGAGGTCGCGGCGGCCCCGGCGCCTGCTGCGGGCGACTTCAAGCCGGCGACGGACAAGCCGACCAAGATTGCGTTCTTCGTGTCTGACATGACGAACGTGTTCCACCAGGGCCAGGCCATCGAGGCGCAGAAGTACGCCAAGGAGAAGTACGGCGCCGAGGTGTTCATCTTCGACGGCAAGTCCGACTCCGCGACGATGACCGCCAACGTCGACCAGATCATGGCCCAGGGCATCGAGGGCGCGACCCTCCACATCTGGGACTACGAGACCGTCAAGCCTGCGGTCGAGGAAATGCTCGGCAAGGGCATCGTCCTCACCTCCTTCTTCAGCCCGCTCGGCGATTCCGGCATCCCGGTCGCCCGCTCCGACGAGAAGGGCATCTCCTTCGAGATGGGCGCGCAGATGGCGAAGGAATGGCTGGCCGCGCATCCCGACAAGCCCATCGTCATGGTCCAGCTCGGCTGGCCCAACCACACCGAAGTCAAGTCCGGCCGCACCGACCCCTTCGTCGAAGGCGTCAAGTCGGTCGCCCCCGACGCCACTGACCTCGGCTGCCAGGATGCCTCCAAGGGCGCCGATGCCGCCAAGCAGATCATCAAGGACATCGTCACCCAGCATCCCGAAGTCAACCTGATCTACTCCGAAGCCTCTAACCTCACCGTCGGCACCATCGCCGGCCTCGTCGAGGCGGGCCGCGGCAAGTATGACAACGGCAAGCCCCTCACCGAGATCGTCGCCTCCGTCGACTTCGATGAGTCCGAGTACAAGCTGGTCTACGACCCCAACAGCTCGCTCAAGTACTCGATGGGCCTCCCGCCCCTCGAAACCGGCCGCGGCCGCATCGACCTCATCATGGACGTCGCCGCCGGCAAGCTCCCGATGGCCTCCCAGCCCGCCCAGGAGCAGTTCTACAAGGCCTACAACGTCAACCACATCACCATGCCCCAGGCCGATGCCGCCAGGTGGCTCAACACCCAGTTCGGCACGAACCTGAAGTAACCAATCACACCGAGACCTGACAGGTTTTTACAAAACCTGTCAGGTCTATCACAAGACCGGGCCCGAGGAAGGGGGCGGACGCATGGAACTGACAGGGAATGTATTGGAAATCAGGGATCTGGTAAAAGAATTTCCGAGCGTGCGGGCGGTTAACAATGTCAGTTTCGACATCAAGCGGAACACCGTCCACTGCCTCGTCGGCGAAAACGGCGCGGGGAAGAGCACGCTGATCAAAATCCTGACCGGCGCGTATCAACGCACCAGCGGGACCATCCTGCTGAACGGCAAGGAATACAGCGCGGCCAGCACCAAAGAAGCCAAAGAGGCGGGCATCAGCACGCTGTTCCAGGAACTCAATGTGGTCGACCAGCTCACCGTCGAGGAGAACCTGACGCTGGGCATGGAGGACACGAGGTTTGGCTTCATCCGCAAGTCGGACAAGATCAACAAAATCGTCGACGTGATGAACAGCCTCGAGCCTTCGATCAAGCCAGGGCAACTCGTCGGGTCGCTCAGTGTCGCGAAGAAGCAGATCGTCGAGATCGCGCGGGCCGTCGCGACCGAGTCCGACATCATCATCATGGACGAGCCCACCGCGGCGCTGTCCGAAGGCGAAATCGCGCGGCTGTTCAAGATTATTCGCGCCCTGCGCGAGCGCAACGTCACCGTCATCTACATTTCGCATCGCCTGGACGAAATCTTCGAGCTGGGCGACTACGTGACCGTCATGCGCGACGGCAAGCACATTGACACTAAACCCATCGCCGAGGTTAAGGACCGGTCGGAGCTGATCAAGATGATGATCGGCAAGACGGTCTTCGAGCAGTACACACCCCGTGAGCGGGATTGCGACGACACGATCTTGGAAGTGCGCAACCTCTCCAACCATAAGCTGCAAAACATCTCATTTAAGGTGCCGCGGGGCGAAATCGCCGGGTTCTACGGGCTGATCGGCGCGGGGAAGACCGAGCTGGCGCGCGCGATCTACGGCGCGGACCCGTACACCGGCGACATTATCTTCAAGGGCAAAAAGTTGGCCCAGTCGCCCGACCGGGTGATCGACGCGGGGATCGCGCTGGTGCCCGAGGAGCGGCGTTCGCAGGGCCTTTTCACGTTGCTGACGATCCGGGGCAACGTGCCGGTTATGAATATGAAGAAGATCTCGCGCGGGGGCTTCGTCAACGGGGGCCAGGAGCGGGAGGTCACGCTCGAATATATCGAAAAGCTGCGCATTGCGACAAGCAGCATCGAGAAGGAAGCCGCGCAACTCTCGGGCGGCAACCAGCAGAAGGTCGTCCTCTCGAAATGCCTCTTCGCGGACGCCGACCTCCTCATGCTCGACGAGCCGACGCGCGGCATCGACGTAGGCGCAAAAAGCGAGATTTACAGCATCATCCGCCAGCTTGCCGCAGAGGGCAAGTCGATCCTCATCTTCTCGTCCGAGCTGCCCGAGGTGGTCAACATCTGCGACACGATCTACCTCCTGTACGATGGGGCGATGAAGGACACCATGCGGAACGGATGCGACATCGATAGCGAGAAGATCATCCACATTGTGACGGGCGGCGACACGGCCGGCCAGGAGGGTGAACGTGGAAGCAACTAAAGCAGGGCCGCGGGCGCGCCGCGCCAGCAAGATGAGCAACGAGACGTTCATCACCCTGTTCATGGTCGGCGTGCTCCTCGTCTTGTTCCTGATTGCGGTCATCTTCGTGCCGAACTTCGCCAAGCCGCAGAACATTATCAACATCCTGACCAACAACTGGTACATCGTGATCATCGGCATCGGCGTGACGTTCCTGCTGATTACGGGCAACTTCGACATGTCGGTCGGCGGCGTAATTGCGCTGACGGGCGTGCTGTCGGTGTGGTTCGTGCAGGGCGTCGGGGTGTCACGCAACCCGCTGGCGAACGGGCTCGGTCTGCCCTATCCCGTTGCCATCGGGCTCGCGCTGGTGTGCGCAATGGGCGTGGGCGGGCTCAATGCCTTCTTCGTGGCAAAGCTCAAGGTGCCGTCGATCATCGTCACGCTCGGCACAATGATGCTGGCGCGCGGCGCGGCGCAGGTGATCACGCAGGGCGCGCAGCGCAACACGAGCCTGCCCGATGTCTTTGGCGTCATCGGCAATGCGGCGATTCCGGGCACGACAATCAAGATTTCCGTGCTCATCATGGTGGCGCTAATGATTGCCGCCTACATCTTTGAGCGGCGCACTGTCCCGGGGCGGCGCACGTATCAGATCGGCGCCAACCAGGAGGCCGCGCGGCTGTCGGGCATCAAGGTCACGCGGCACCTCACCATGCTCTACATTTTGAGCGCGCTGCTGGCCGGCATCACGGGCATCCTGCTCACCTCGGAGTACAAGGCAGGCCTCTCCAGCCGGGCAATGGGGTATGAGTTTGACGCGCTGGTCGTCACGCTGCTGGGCGGCGTGAGCATCGCCGGCGGCTTCGGGTCGGTGCTCGGCATGTTCGTCGGCGCGATCCTGCTCTCGGTGATGACCACCGCGGCCACCGGCCTCCTGCTCTCGCCAGACTGGCAGTTCACGTTGAAGGCAGTGGTGACGTTCGTGGCGATCCTCGCGCAGCGGTGGGCCCTCGACAGGCGCGCTCGATAAGGATCGGGCCCGGATCCGCATCGGGCAAAGGAGACAGCTATGGCAGTTTCAACTCAAGCGCCGGGCCGCCCGGCGAGCGTCGAGCAGGCTAACCGGGCCGAGGCGACGCGCGCAGCCATCAAGAAATACTACATCTACGTCGTGCTGCTGGTGATCGTGGTGATCTTCAGCCTTGTCAAGGTGAATTCAGTCGGGTTGTTCGGCCGCGGCGCGTTCCTCAGCCCGGACAGCCTGATCAACATGCTGCGGTTGTCCGCGCCCGTCCTCACCGTCAGCGCGGCGTTCACGCTGCTGATGATCTCGGGGTACATCGACCTGTCGGTGGGCAGCGCGATGAGCCTGAGCGCAGTGGTCTTCTCGCTGATGATCCTGAACGGGTTTGATTTCCTCCCCGCGTTCGCAATCACGCTGGTCGTCGGCGTACTGATGGGCGCGCTGAACGGCTTCAACGTCATGAAGCTGCGCATTACACCGGTTATCGCGACGCTCGTCACCTTGAACTTGTTCAAGGGCATCGCGCTCCTGATTGTGCCGGACGGCACGTCGGCCATCAAGAGCACCGCGACGCAGAAGATGCCCGCGATGATCAACAGCTACGCTCGCGAGGGCGTGATCTTCGGGCTGCCGTGGGCGTTCTTCGTGGCGCTGGCCGTGATTGCGATCCTCGTCGTCGTGCAGCGCAAGACGATCCTCGGCAAGTACGCGGCAGCAATCGGCGGCAACAAGACGGCCGCGGAACTGTCGGGCATCAGCCCCGTGAAGTATGTGTGGATCCTCTACATCATGGTCGGCTTCTTCGCCTCGATGGCGGGTGTGGCCCGCGCGAGCTACATGTCGCTCGGCGATCCGCTCTCAGGCGAGGGCATGGAACTCGACTGCATCATCGCGGTGCTGCTCGGCGGCACCGCCTTCTCCGGTGGCGAGGGCTCCGTCGCGAAGACCATGATCGGCGCGCTGATCATCGTGGCGGTGACGACCGGCCTGATGACGGTCATCCCGCCCTACTGGCAGACGGTGGCAAAGGGCAGCGTGCTCCTCTTTGCCGTGGTGCTCAATCATCTGTTGGTGCGCCAGCGGCAGCATGCGTAAGGTCGCAGGAGGGACGGTCATGGTCGACACCCAGGAACGCAATGCGCTGCGCACCCTGGCGGCGCGGTGGATGGAGCATGCGACGAACCCGGTGATGGCGGAGCGCCGCCGGCTGTGGAAGGCCGTCAAGGATCTGCGGATGGAGCGGCCGGTGCTCCTGGTGGAGACCTGCATGTTGCCCGACTTCATCCGCCCGGGCGAGTTGATCTGCCGTGACCCGTACCTGCGCAACATCGAAAAGTCGCTGTTCGAGGTCGTGCGCCATGCCGATATGATCGGCGACGACGTGGTGGTCGACCCGTATTTCCGCATTCCGTGGGAACTCCAGATGTCGGACTACGGCGCTCCACTGGTTGCCCACCACGCGACCGCGACGGACGGCACCGACCTGGCTTACGCGTTCGATTTCGCCGTGCGGGGCGCGGAGGACGTGGACCGGCTGCGCCTGCGCACGCGCTGCGTGGATCGCGAGTTGAGCCTGCGGCGGCGCGACCTGCTCACGGACATCTTCGGCGACATCCTGCCCGTCCGCCTGGGCGGCTACGACTGGTTTGACCCCGACCCCGGCTACCGGCCCTGGCTCGGCAACCTCTACGGCGGCCTGACGCAGGACGTCTTCAAGATGATCGGCAACGACCGCTTGCTGTACTGGGTGTACGACGAGCCGGAACTGATCCACCGGCTGATGACCCTCGTGCGAGACGACCGGCTCGACCATTTCGCCTTCCTCCAACGCGAGGGGCTGCTGTATCAGAACACCGACGCATGGATGCCCTGCCCCGGCAGCTACGGTTACGTGTCCGACCTTCCGGCGGAGAGTCTGGCGGGCGCGGGGCGCGCGCCGGTCAGCCTGAGCGACTGCTGGGTGTGGCTGGAAGCGCAGGAGTGCGCGCCCATGTCGCCGAAGATGTTCAGCGAAATGTTCCTGCCCTACTTCTCCGATGTGGCGAAGCCGTTCGGGCTGGCGTACTGGGGGTGCTGCGAAGCGGTGCACGACCGGCTGCCGGCCATCGAAAAGGCCGTGCCAAACCTGCGCGCGGTCAGCATCTCGGGCTGGAGCGATCAGCGCCGCGCCGCGGAAATCATCGGCAAGAAGTATGTCTATTCGCGCAAGCCGACCCCCGCCTACATCAGCGGCGCGTATCCGCAGTGGGATCTGGTCGAGAAGGACCTGCGCGAGACGTTCGCGGCGGCGCGCGATTGCAACCTGGAGCTTTGTTTCCGCGATATCTACACTGTGAACGGCGACTATGACCGCCTGCCGCGCTGGGTGGAGATGGCGCGCGGGATGATGGACGCTTGATATCCGCTGCCACGTTGCCGTAAGGACTGCTTATGTATCCGCTTGAGAGACGGGCCGTTGGGTTGTATGAGAAGGCGCTGCCGGCCGAGTGGTCGTGGGACCAGCGGCTGTGCGCGATGGCCGAGGCGGGGTACGACTACGCCGAGATTTCGATTGACGAGACGGACGAGCGGCTGGCGCGGCTGGAGTGGGCGAAGGACGAGCGCGCCGCGCTCCGCCGGTCGATTGCCGACAGCGGCGTGCCGGTGATGACCTTGTGCCTGAGCGGGCAGCGCCGCTTCCCGTTAGGCAGCAAGGACCCGGCGACGCGTGCGCGGGCCTTCGAGATCGTGGCGAAATCAATTGCGCTCTCTGTCGACGTGGGCGTGCGCATCGTTCAGGTGCCCGGCTATGACGTGTATTTCGAGCCGAGCGACGCGGAGACGATGGCGCGCTATCACGAGGGGCTTTGCCGGGTGGCGGAGTGGGCCGGGCAGGCGGGCGTGATGCTGGCGCTGGAAAATGTGGATGTGCCCGCAAGCGCGTCGCTGGTGCGCACGATGGACACCGTGCGCCACGTCAACTCGCCGTGGTTTCAGGTGTACCCGGACATGGCGAACGTGGCTGCGTGCGGCTATGACCCCGTTGCGGAACTTCCCCTGTGCAAGGATCACATCGTCGCGTTGCATGTCAAAGACTCGCAGCCTGGCATCATCCGCGGCATCCCCTTCCGGTCGGGCATCGTCCGCCTGGAAGCCGTCTTCTGCGCGCTGGCCGAGATCGACTACCGCGGCCCGATGACGGTCGAGATGTGGGCGCACATGGACCCGACGGGCAGGCCGTTCGAGGCCGTGGTCGCCGCGAGACGGCTGGTGGATGAGTTGATAATGGGAGCCTTTCAGCCTCCTGCGCTTTAACCAAG
>CAZPTI010000005.1:8269-50245 GCA_964588925.1 uncultured Anaerolineales bacterium
TTTAGCGTTCAGTACAGGCTGACCGATCTGAAAGGAATCATTATGTTAGAAGCTCTGCGCGAAATTGTTTGGAAGTGCAACCTGGAGTTGCCGAAGAACGGGCTGGTGAAGATGACCAGCGGCAACGTCAGCGGCCGAGACAAGGAAACCGGCCTCGTCGTGATCAAGCCAAGCGGCTACAGCTACGAACAAATGCAGCCGGAGGATATGGTCGTCGTCAATCTGGACGGCGAGGTCGTCGAGGGACACCTTGCGCCGTCCATCGACACAGACACGCACCTGTTCGTCTATCGCAGCCGTCCCGATGTGTTCGGCATGGCTCACACCCACTCGCCCTATGCGTCCAGCTTCGCCGCCCTCGGCCAGCCCATCCCGGCATGCTTGACCGCAACCGCGATGCTCGGTGGCGAAATCCCCCTCGGCGCGTACATCCCCATCGGCGGCGAGGCGATTGGCCGCGAGATCGTCGCGAAGATCGGGAACTCAAAGGCAATCGTGATGCAGAATCACGGTGTGTTCACCATCGGCAACTCGCCGCAGCAGGCGACGAAGATGGCCGTGGAGGTGGAAGAAATCGCAGAGATCACGCACCTGGCGCTGCTGCGCGGCCAGCCGGTCATGCTAACGCGCGAGCAGATCGACGAGATGCAGTTCCTGTATTCGCAGTTGTACGGACAGGGCGCGGCCAGGCGAACCGTGGCCGTGGCCGCGTAGCGTCTCACCATGCGCGCCGCCGCCTTCCACACTCCCGGCGGGCCAGACGTCCTCCGCATCGAGGACGTCCCGACACCCGCGCCGGGTCCGGGCGAGGCGCTCGTCCGCATCCATGCGGCCGGGCTAAACCATCTCGACCTGATCGTGATCGGCCGCGGGCCGAACAGGCTGCCGCTGCCCCATTGGGCGGGCGCGGATGGGGCGGGCACTGTCGAAGACGTACGGCAAGTTGGCAACTTGCCGTACAGGGTGGGTGACAGCGTTGCGATCAACCCCGGCTTGAGTTGCGGCCAGTGCCGCTATTGCCGCGCGGGCGAGCAAAGTCTTTGCGCGGCATTCGGCATCCTGGGACGCGACGCGCGTGGCACGCTGGCCGAGTACGTCGTCGTCCCTGCAACCAACCTTTACCCGATCCCCGATGCAGTCTCGTTCGTCGAGGCCGCAGCCGCGCCGTTGGTCTTTGCGACGGCCTGGCGCATGCTGGTGACAAAGGCGCAGTTGCGCGCGGGCGAGCGCGTGCTGATCGTCGGCGCAGGCGGAGGGGTGGCGACGGCTGCGATTCAGATCGCGAAGCTATTGGGCGCGACCGTGATCGCAACAACCGGCGGCCCGGACAAGGCGCGCCGAGCGCGCGAGCTTGGCGCAGATGAGGCCCTTGACTATCGGACGGCAGACGTTCCCGCTGCGGTGAAGCAACTCACTAGCGGCGAGGGCGTCGATGTGGTCATTGACAGCGTCGGCGCGGCGACGTGGACCAGCAGCCTGGAATGCCTGGGCAAGGGCGGCCGGCTGGCTACCTGCGGCGCAACCGCAGGCCCGTTGACCGAGCTGGACATACGCACCTTGTGGCGCAAGCAGATCACCCTGAGCGGCTCGACTATGGCAAGCGACGAAGAGTTTCGCGCGGTCATGGCCTTGCTCGCTCAAGGACGCTTGCGGCCCGTCGTCGACAGAGTGTATCCCTTGAGCGAGACGCGCGCGGCCGTGGAGTATCTCCACTCAGCCGCGCAGTTCGGCAAAGTCGTCGTCGAGGTGTGAGCTCGTGTCGGTTACAGGGAAAGGGGGTGGTTGGCAGCAGTAGAAGGGCTTCCGTCTCAACGCAGTACGACGCGGATTCCTCGATTGTCGCTGAAAGTTAGCGACCGTCACCTGTCATGGTCGGGTGACGCACGGTCAAAGAAGCCAGTTCAGGAGGAGCCACATGTCTCGGAAGCTGTTGACACTCTTCAGCTTAATGCTCATCGTCTCGTTCGTCCTCACCGCGTGCGCCGCTCCGGCCCCCGCGCCCGCTGCGCCCGCCGCCAAAGAACCCGCGGCAGTCGCATACGACGCCAAATGGGCGGCCACGCCGATGAAGGAAAAGACCACCGTCGTGCTGTCGGTGGAATCGGGCGCGCAGGAAAAAACCTTCCAGTCATTTGCGCCACAGTTGCTGCAGGAAATGAATATTGACCTGCAGGTTGTTGCGCATCCCTTCTCCGAGCAATACGAGATTCAGCGCCTCGACCTCTCCTCGGGCGCGGGCCAGTACGACATCCTCTCCTACTGGCCGATGTATACTGCTGACTTCTGGAAGTGGCTGGTGCCGCTTGCGGAACTGCAACCCGCAGGCCAGGCCGGCGTCGAGCAGGACCTGGAAATGAGCGACATCCAGGACGGTTACGAGTGGGTGTACTCCTATAAAGGCGTCCAGTACGCCACCCACTACGACGGCGACGTCAAGCTGCTGAACTACCGCCACGACCTCTTCAACGATCCCAAGGAGAAGGAAGCGTTCAAGGCGAAGTACGGCTATGATCTTGACATCGACAACATGACCTGGGATCAGTACCTCCAGGTGGGCGAGTTCTTCACCCGGCCCGACCAGAACTTCTACGGTGCGTCTGAAATCGCCGGCTTCCTCGGCGGCTTCACGTGGAAGGATCGCCTGACCGGTATGGGCGGCCACCTCTTCGACTACGAGACCATGAAGGGCCTCGGCGGCAAGGGCGCGACGGGCGAGACGAACATGGAGATTTGCATCAAGGCCGTGAAGAACGGCCAGGAAGCGTTCTCCAAGATCATGCCGCCGGAAGCGAAGTCGTTCGAGTTCGAGGACGCGCGCAACCAGATCATCTCCGAAGATCGGGTTGCCATGATGATGCAGTGGCCCGATGTCTGGAAGTGGGCCAACGACGATAAGCTTGCCAGCGACAAGGCGTACTGCAACGTCTCGGTCGCGGAGTTGCCCGGCTTCAAGGCGGCGGACGGCAAGGTCGTTCACCGGCCGGAGGAGAACGGCGGCCGCGTGCTGGTCATCAACAAGGCCTCCAAGCAGAAGGAAGCCGCGTACAAGACGCTGGTGTGGTTCAGCAAGAAGGAGCGCACCAAGCAACTCGTCTTCAACAACGACACCTGGCTCGACCCGTACCGCAAGTCCCACCTGATGAAGGAGAACATGGGCGCGCTGGCGAAGGATTGCGCGGACAACCAGCAGCGCTACATTGACATCATCAACAAGGGCACGGCGAACGGCTACCCGGCGCTCCAGATTCCGGGCACGGGCCGCTACACGGAAGTGTTCGAGCGGTGGGGCAAGAAGGCCTGGGCGGGGCAAACGACGCCTGAAGAGGCGTGCGCGGCCATCGCCAAGGAGTTCGACGCGATCACCGACGAGATCGGCCGCGACGCGCAGATCAAGGAATACCAGTCGTACGTGGATACGGTGCTCAAGCCGAAGAACCTGTATCCGTGATAATCCGACGCAGATGACGGCCTAGCCACAGAGGACACAGAGTGCGCAGAGACTCTCTGAGGTCTCTGTGTCCTCTGCGGCAACTCGTTATGCGCATTGAGAGAAAAATCATTGTTGAGAAGAGTGGAGGGAAGGCATGCAGACGCGGAAGTTGGGCTATAGCGACCTCAGTTTGACTACGGTGGGACTTGGCACGTGGGCTATGGGCGGCGGGGGCTGGCAGTGGGGTTGGGGCAGCCAGGAGGACGCGGAGTCTATCGCCGCAGTCCGCCGCGGGCTTGACCTCGGCATCAACTGGGTGGACACGGCCGCGGCGTATGGGCTGGGCCACTCGGAGGAGGTGCTGGCAAAGGCGCTGGAGGGCCGTCGGCAGGAAGTCATCGTCGCCACAAAGTGCGGCATGGTGTGGGACGAGGACGATCCGGGCCGCTACGATAAGCCGCTGCGCTTCTGCCTGGAGCGCGACAGCGTGCGCCGCGAGTGCGAGGCCAGCCTGCGCCGGCTCAACACCGACGTCATCGACCTCTACCAGATCCACTGGCCGAACGACGAGGAACACCTGGAAGAAGGCTGGAGCGCCATTGCGGACTTAATCAAGGAAGGCAAGGTCCGCTACGCGGGCCTCTCCAATACGAACGTGGCGCAGATGGAGCGATTGCAGGCCGTCGCGCCCATCGCATCGCTCCAACCGGGATATAGCATGGTCCGGCGCGACATCGAGGCCGAAATCCTGCCCTTCTGCGCCGTGCGCAACATCGGCGCGGTGGTGTACAGCCCCATGCAGGCCGGGCTGCTGACGGGCAAGGTGACGCGCGAGTGGGTGGCAAGCCTGCCGGAAGATGACTGGCGCAAGACGAAGAGTCCCGCCTTCCAGGAGCCGCAGTTAAGCGCAAACGTGGCGCTGGTCGAGGGGCTGCGCCAGATTGCAGCGCGCAGCGGCCGGAGCGTGGCGGAACTCGCGATTGCCTGGGTGTTGCGGCGCCCGGAGGTCACATCGGCCATCGTCGGCGCGCGGCGGCCCGCGCAAATCGAAGAGACGGCAGCCGGGGGCGACTGGCCCCTGTCAAACGAAGAAATTGCGGAGATCGAAGCGCTGCTCAACCAGCGCCAGTCTGCGCTCGCCTGATCTACCTCGATCCGACAGGACTAGCGGACGAAGGAGCAGCAGCCATGACCACGACCGCAGCGCCACACCGTGGCGCACCGGCGCCTCTCACGCCGGAACAACGGGCGCCCTCGCAGGGCGGCATCATCGGTCGTTTTCAACGGTATCTGGAACAGCGCGGCAAGTTCGGCTGGGCGCTCATCGCGCCCGCGCTGTTCGTGCTCGTGCCGGTCGTCATCGGGCCGACCATCTTCGTCGTGGTCATGGCGTTCATGAAATACTCGCCGGGCGAAACAATGCAGTTCGTCGGTCTGCGGAATTTCATCCGCGCGTTCACCACCGACCGCTTCTGGCACGGCCTGTTCGTCACCGGCTGGTTCGTCTTCTTCAGCATCGCGGTGCAGCTTCTGATCGGCTTTATCGCCGCGCTCTCGCTGCAACGCGTGAACGCGCGGCTGCGACAGTTCGCGATGGCGTTCATGTTGATCCCCATGATGATCTCACCGACCGTCGTGGGCGTGCTATGGAAGATGATTTTCAAGGCGCGATACGGCGCGTTGAATTACCTGCTGGAGCAGATCGGCATTGCGGGGCCGGACTGGCTGGCGAACAACACTGCGGCGCTGGTGGGCCTGATCATCGCGGACGTCTGGGAGTGGACGCCGTTCATCACCATCCTGCTCTTCGCCGGGCTGCAAAGTCTGCCGCGCGAAATCTACGAGGCGGCCTACGTGGACGGCTCGCGGGCGTGGCAGGTGTTCAAAAACATGACCCTGCCCCTGATGAAGCCGTTTATCTTCCTCGCCGTGTTCCTCCGCATGATCGACGCATGGAAGATGTTTGACCTGATTATGGGCGTGACGCGCGGCGGGCCGGGCGACTTTACCGAAAGCATCGCCTTCTACACATACAAAATCGGCTTCACTTACTTTGAGCAGGGCTATGCGGCTGCGTTGAGCTTCATTCAGCTCATCGTGATCATCGTTCTCGGCAAGCTGCTGCTCGGTCAGCTCACCAGGGTGACGGCCGAGAACAAGGCGACGGTGGAGTAGAGGAGGCAGAGCATGAATCCGACGAAGAAAAGGCGTAGCTGGGGCGACATCGTCGCGCATATCGTCGTGATTGTCCTCCTGATCTGGACGATCTTCCCCCTCTACTGGCTGATCATCACGGCGTTTAAACCGCTCGAAGAGTTCATGGCATACCCGCCGACCTTCTGGCCGACGCACTGGACCCTCGACAATTTCTATGAGGGGCTGATCCGCCAGAACGGGCTGCCCGCGCTATGGGACAGCCTCGTCATTTCGGTCGGCACGTTCATCCTTTCGCTGCTGGTCGGCGTGCCGGCTGCGTACAGCATCGCGCGCTACAAGACCGGCGGCGATCAGTTGTCGTTCACCATCCTGTCTTTCCGGTTCATGCCGCCAATCGTGCCTGCGGTCGCGCTCTTCCTGATTGCGACGCGGCTGGGGCTACTCGACACCTACATCATGCTGATCCTCGTCAACTGCATGGCCGTCGTGCCGTTCGTCATCTGGATTATGAAGGGCTTTTTCGAGGAAATCCCGAAGAGCATCGAAGAAGCCGCGGAGGTGGACGGCGCAACGTGGCCGCGCATGTTCAAGGATCACGTGTTGCCGCTGGCCGCACCGGGGCTGGTCGCAGTCTCGCTCTTCGCGTTCATCTTCACCTGGAACGAGCTGCTCTTCGCCACCATCCTGACGGGGCGCAACGTGACCCCGTTCACCAAGATCGTCCCCGGCATTAACATCGGCCACGTCGAGCCGCACTGGGGCGCGATTGCCGCGCTCGGCCTCATCGTGATCATCCCGATCATCATCGGGTCCTGGTACTTGCAAAAGTACATTGTCCGCGGCATGAGCTACGGCGCCATCCGCGAGTAATACGGTCAAAGGAGAAGCACATGGCAAGCATCCGTTGGGAGAACATCACGAAGGACTTCGGCCGCGTGATTGCGGTCAAGGAACTCAACCTCGACTGCAACGACGGCGAGTTCCTCGCGCTCCTCGGGCCATCGGGCTGCGGCAAGACGACCACGTTGCGCATGACCGCGGGCCTCGAGACCCCCACCAGCGGGACGATCTACTTTGACGGGAAGCCGATCAACCATCTCGCCCCCCGCGAGCGCAATATCGCGATGGTGTTTGAGAACTACGCGCTGTACCCGCACCGGTCGGTTTACCGCAACATCTCCTACCCGCTCGAGTTGCTGAACCTGCCGAAGGACCAGATCGACCAGAAGGTGAAGCACGCGGCCAGGCTGCTGGAAATCGACCCGCTGCTCGACCGGCTGCCGAAGGAAATCTCCGGCGGGCAGAAGCAGCGCGTGGGCATCGCGCGGGCGCTCGTGCGCGAGCCGGCCGCATTCGCGATGGACGAGCCGCTGAGCCACCTCGACGCGAAGCTGCGCGCGTACATGCGCGCAGAGTTGAAGCGCCTGCAGAAGGACCTCGGCATCACCACCGTGTTCGTCACGCACGATCAGCTTGAGGCCATGACGATGGCCGACCGCGTCGCGGTCATGGCGCTGGGCGTGCTCCAGCAGCACGGGACGCCGATGGAGCTGTTCCAGCAGCCCGCAAATGTGTTCGTCGCCAAATTCATCGGTGAGCCGAGCATGAACCTGTTGCCGTGCGAGATCAAGACCGAAGGCGAGCGCGCCTATCTGGTCGGCGAAGGGCTGAAGGTTAACCTGGCCGATGCCGTGCGCCAGAAGGTCCTTGACGGCGTAACCAACAACAAGGTGCTCATGGGCGTCCGGCCGCAGCACATGACGCTGCACCAGGGCGGTCATCTCGAAACCAACGGACACAATGCGGTGAACGGCGCGGTGTACGTCTCCGAGCCGCTGGGCGCGGAGACACTCGTCCGCGTGCGCGTCGGCAAGGAGCTGGTGCAGGTGCTGGCCGACGACAAGGTGAAGGTCGACCTCGACGAACCGGTCGGGCTGGAAATCCCGGCGGATCGCTTCTTCGTGTTCGACACGACCACCGAGAAGCGTGTGCTGTAGGCCGGTTTCGGGGAACACCTGCAAGGGGTAAATATGCTGGCTCCCGTCATCACGGGTTCGCTCGACAGGGCCGCGCTGCTGCGCATCTACGAAACCATGCTGCTCATCCGCGAGGCGGAAGGGCGCATGGTGGAGCTATATCAGCGCGGCGAGTTCAAGGGGCACGTGCTGCCTGCGCTCGGCCAGGAGGCGATTCCGGCCGCGCTTTCCGTCATCCTGCGCCCAACCGACTACGTGGTCACCGGCCACCGCGGCGGCGGGCACTACATTGCGCACGGCGGCGACCTCGACGGCATGTTCGCCGAGTACTACCACAAGGCCACCGGCGTGATGAAGGGCCGCGGCGGGCAGATGCACCTGCTCGACCGCAAGGCCAACGTCATCGCGGGCAACGCCATCGTGGGCGCGCAGTGGGTGCTCGGCACGGGCGCCGCGCTCGCCGCGAAAATGGAGGGCGGCGACCGCGTCGCAGTGGTCGTCGGCGGCGAGGGCAGCGCCAACCGCGGCACGTTCCACGAGGGGATCAACTTCGCGGCGGTCAAAAAGCTGCCCGCGCTCTACATCGTCGAGTTCAACGGCTACCAGATGTGGAACCCGGCGGAAGAAATCCTCGCGATCCGCAACCTGAGCGAGCGCGCGAAAGCTTACGGCATCCCTGGCGTCACAGTTGACGGAAACGATCCGCTTGCCGTGGTTGCGGCGGCGCAGGAACTGGTCGACCGCGCGCGGCGCCGGGAAGGGCCGGCCCTGCTGGAGTGCAAGACGTTCAAGTGGACTGACAGCGGCACGAACCGGCGGCTGCCGAAGGGACTGGCCGAGGAGTGGCAGACGCAGCGCGACCCGGTCGCGTTGTTCAGGCAGCGGCTCACTGAGCAGGGCGAGTTGGACGAGGCGGGGGACACGATCATCCGCGAGCGCGTGAAGGCGCGCGTGGACGAGGCCGTCGAGTTCGCGCGGAAATCGCCGGATGTCAATCCGACGGACGGGCTGGACGAGGCGTATGCGCCGTCCTCCGAGTCCCGGATCGCGGAACATACGGCTCCCACAAGAAAGCTTAGATACGTCGACGCAATTCGGGATGCGCTGGCTGAGGAGTTAAGCCGCGACCCAAAAGTCTTCGTCTTCGGCGAGGCCATCGGCGGGGAACAGCAGGGCATCTTCAAGGCAACCGCCGGGCTGCAAGAGGAATTCGGGCCGCTGCGGGTGATGGAGACGCCCCTGTCCGAGGCCGCGATTGCCGGTTCCGCCGTCGGCGCGGCCATATTCGGAATGCGGCCGGTTGCGGAGATCATGTTCAACAACCTGCTGGCGCTGGTCGGCGACGAGTTGCATAACCAGGCCGGCAAGTTCCACTACCTCAGCGGCGGCAGCGTGACCGTGCCCGCGGTGATTCGCACCGCATCGTGGATGCGCGTCACCTCCGGCCCGCACCACTGCGGCCTGCTCGATGCCTGGCTGATGAACACGCCGGGCATCAAGGTTGTCGCCCCTGCGACGCCCGCGGATGCGAAAGGGCTGCTCAAAGCGGCCATTCGCGACGACAACCCGGTCGTCTTCCTCGAACACTCTGCGCTGTACAAAACCGAAGGCCCAGTTCCGGAAGGCGATTACGTTGTGCCTATCGGTGTGGCGAGTGTCGTCCGCAAGGGGCGCGACCTCTCGATCATCACCTACGGCTTCCTCGTACATGAAAGCCTGGCCGCGGCGCAGATGCTGGAAGAAGACACCGCCCTGGGCGGGATCGACGCAGAGGTCATCGACCTGCGGACGCTCAAGCCGCTCGACACGGCGACCGTGCTGGCGTCGGTGCGCAAGACGGGCCGCGCAGTCGTGGCTTACGAAGGGACGAAGTTCGCGGGCGCGGGCGCGGAAGTGGCCGCGCTCATTGCCGAGGAGTGCATCGACTGGCTGGAGGGGCCGGTCGTGCGGGTCGCCATGCCCGACGTCCCCTACCCCTCCAACCCGACATTGCTCACCGAGCTAATGATCGACCGACATCACATCATCGCCGGCGCGCGTCGCGCGTTAGGCCGCTAACAGGGAGTTTTGATGGTAGCCGAACTGACGCCTAAAGAGCGCATCCTGGCCGCGCTGCGCCGCGAAGTCCCCGACCGCGTGCCGCATTTTGAGTGGCTGGTCGACAAGAAGGTGCGCGATGCGCTCCTGCCGGGGAACAAAGGGCACAACGACTTCGCGGTCCGCATGGGCCATGACGCGGTGCTCGTAGACCCGGCCTTCAAGAAGACGCCCTTGCCGGATGGCCGCTATATCAGCGAATGGGGCTACGTCGGCCAGAAGACGCAGGAAGAGCACGGCATCGAGGTCGAGTCGCCGATCAAGACGATGGCCGACTTCGAGAAGTATGTTCCCCCTGACCCCTATGCGCCCGGCCGGTACGCGCCGGTCGAAGACGCGCTCGCCACCTACGGCGACCACTATGCGGTGATCGTCCACCTGAACGACGTGTTCTCCCTCCCCCGCTACCTCATGGGCATGGAGAACCTGCTGATGGCGATTGTCGCGGAGCCGGAGCTCGTAGCCGCGCTGGTCGACATGTCGGTCGACATCAACCTCAAGATGGCGAAGGAAGTGCGGGCGCGCGGCGCGGAGATCGTCTACACGGGTGACGATGTGGCCTCCAACACCGGGCCGCTCATGTCCCCGCGCCACTTCCGCAAGCTGTTCGCGGGGCCGCTTCAGCGCGTGATGCAGGGCTACAAGGAACTCGGGCTGTACGTGATCAAGCACACGGACGGCAACCTGTGGCCGATCATCGACATGATCATCGACTCCGGGATCGACTGCCTCGACCCCATCGACCCGCAGGCGGGCATGGACATTGCCGACGTGAAGGCGAAGTACGGCGACCGCATTGCGCTCAAAGGCAACGTCGACTGCGCGCAACTAATGACCTTCGGGACGCCGGAAGAAACGGTCGAAGCGACGAGAGAGGCACTGCGCAAAGGAATGCCGGGAGGCGGCTTCATCTGCTCGTCGAGCAACAGCATTCACTCCGGCGTCAAGCCCGAAAACTACCTTGCGCTGATGCAAACGATACGCGAATACGGATGCTATTGATGGCTATCGTTACGATCCTGGGCGCGGGGCGCATGGGCGCGGCGGTGGCATGGCCGCTGCTGGACAACGGGCATGAGGTGCGGCTGGTCGGCACGCACCTGGACGAAGACATCATCAGATCGCTGCGCGAGGACTGCTTTCATCCCGGATTGAAGCGGCGCATGCCCGACGGCGTCCAGCCGTATCAACTGGCCGAACTGCCCCGCGCGTTGGCAGGCGCCGATGTGATCGTCAGCGGCGTCAACTCGCTCGGCGCGCGCTGGGCGGGGCGGACGCTCGCTCCGCTGCTCTGGCCGGGCGCGGTGATCCTCTCGCTGACAAAGGGCGTGGAGGCCGACGGTGACACCCTGCGCGTGATGCCGGAGGTGCTGGCGTCGGAGCTGCCAAACGGGCTGAGCAAAGAGGTGAGCATCAACGCGGTCGCCGGGCCGGTGCTGGCCTACGAGTTGAGCGGCCGGCGCATCAGCGCGACAGTGTTCACCGGTCACGACGAAGGGCCGCTGCTTGCCCTGCGCGAGATCTTCGCCACAGACTATTACCGGGTGTGGTGCTCGACGGACGTGGTCGGCGTGGAGACCTTCGCGGCGCTCAAGAATGCCTATGTGGTGGGCATCGGCGCGGCGCGCGGGATGCTCGAAAGGGCCGGCGGGCCGGACGAGATCGGCGCGGGCATGCATAACACCGCGGCGCTCCTCTTCGCGACCGCGGCAAAAGAGCTGGCGCACCTGGCCGACATGCTGCGGCAGATGAAGAATCCGGGATTTCGCCGGGTATGGGCGTGGGACAGGCCTGCCATCTCGGAGGCATCCGTCTCCAACCTTCAAGCCGTCGGCGATCTGTACGTGACCGCTACCGGAGGGCGCACCTTCCGGCTTGGCTGGCTGCTCGGCGCGGGCTTGACGTACTCGCAGGCGAAAGAAGTCATGCAGGAGGACACGCTGGAAGGCGCGTTCGCGGTGCTCCAAATGGCGAAAGTGTTGCCAGTATGGCAGCGTGAGGGGTGGATTGCAGAGGCCGAACTGCCCATGCTGCGCGCCATTATCCGCGCGCTGACCGAAGACAAGCCGCTCGAACTCCCGTGGGGCGACCTGATGGGCGTCGGCCGGATTTTTGTCTAGGGCAACAAAAGCGCCGCTGGAAACTCGGGCAGTTACCGGCAAGGTTACTCAGCTACCAACGGAGGTGCGACAATGGAGGACTACCTGGCGGGAATCGACCTGGGGTCGACCACGCTCAAGGCAGTGATTTACGACACACGAGGCAACGTCGTCGCCAGCGCGTGCCGGCCGACGGAGCGCTTCCACCCCGACCCTGAGCATCCGGAGTGGACCGTATGGCAGCCGGATCAAATCTGGGGCGGCGCTGCCGCGGCAATGAAAGAGGCAGTCAGCGCGCTTTCCGACCCCCGGCGGATTCGCGGCGTGGCCGTCACCGGCATGGGCATGGACGGCGTGCCAGTGGACGAGGCGGGCCAGTGGCTCTACCCCTTCATTAGCTGGCACTGCCCGCGCACCCAGCCGCAATTCGACTGGTGGGTGAAGAACATCGGCGCAGAGAAGACCTTCTCGCTCGGCGGCAACACCCTGTGGCGCTTCTCCACCGCCCTGCGCCTGCTGTGGATGGCCGAACACAAGCCGGAAATCCTGCGGCGCACCCACAAGTGGCTGCTGATCGAAGATTACGTCAACATGATGCTGTGCGGGAAGATGGCGACCGATTACACGATGGCCTCCTGCACCCTCATGTTCGACCAGCGAAAACTCGATTGGTCGGACGAAATCCTCGCCCTGGCCGGCATCGACAAACGCCTGCTGACACCGGCCCACCCTTCCGGCACGCCGCTTGGCGAAGTGACTGAGCGCGCGTCGCAGGAGACTGGGCTACCCGTCGGCGCCCCGGTCGTCCTCGGCGGACACGACTACCTGTGCGGCGCGCTGCCCGTCGGCGCGATCCGGCCCGGCGTTATTCTCGACGTCAGCGGGACGTGGGAAATTGTGCTTGCCGCGACCCGGCAGCCCGTGCTCACCTCCGAAGCGCAGAAAACTGGCGTCACGGTCGAAGCGCACGTCGCGCGCGACCTCTACGCCATCTGGGGCGGCGCGGTGTCCTCCGACATGCTGGAGTGGTACCGCAAGGAGTACGGCTTCGAGGCGAAGACGAAGGCCGAAGGGTGCGGAGGCGTCGACTGGGACTTCCTCATGGCCGACGCAGCCGCCTCGCCGGTAGGCAGCCGCGGCGTGATGTTCCTGCCGCACCTGTCCGGCGCAGGCTGCCCCGACGCGGACCCGCATTCGCTCGGCGCCTGGGTGGGCCTGAGCAACTTCGCGACAAAGGGCGACATCCTGCGCGCGCTCATCGAGGGACTGGACTACCAGTTCCTCGACATCGTCCGCACTATGCAGGGTCTCGGCGTCCCGTTCGACCATCTCGTCGTCGTGGGTGGCGTGGCGCGGAACAAGTTCTGGATGCAGAACAAGGCGGACATGGTCGGCCTGCCGCTGGAGGTGCCCGAGGTGGAGGACGCGACCCCGCTCGGCGCGGCCATGCTGGCGGGAATCGGCGTCGGGGTCTACAGGGACGAGCAGGACGCCTACGAGCGGGTCTGCAAGCCCGGCGCGATTTACCATCCCGACCCCGCCGCGACCGCCCGATACGATGACCTGTTCAAGATTTACAAGCAACTCTACCCGGCCCTGCGACCGATCAGCCAGCAGCTTTACTCGCGGTTCGTGGGCTAGTGAAGACCTGCAAGCCGCCGCAAAGGACGCGAATCAGTTCGCCGGATTCGTCAAAGTTCGCGTAATTTGCGGCGGCCTTGTCCAAAGGAGTACATCATGACCGTTGTTGCACCGGCAAAGCCTGCCGCACCTCCGTCGACGGCCAAAGCGAGCCTGACCGGCGATCCGAAACGATTCGGAAGGACGCTCGTCTGGCCCGGCCTGCTCTTCCTCCTCCTCATCGGCCTGTTTCCGACCGTCTACGTGTTCGTCATTGCGTTCACGAAATATGAGCCGGGATCGCCGATGGTGTTCGTCGGCCTGAATAACTTCATCCGCGCCCTGACCAGCCCGCGCTTCTGGCACGGGTTGCAGGTCACCGCGTGGTTTGCCATCGGCGGCGTGGCGATCCAGCTTGTGCTCGGCTTCATCATGGCGCTGGCGTTGCAGGCGGTCACCCCGCGCGTGCGTCGCGCAGTGACCACGCTGTTCCTCGTGCCGTTCATGATGACGCCTGCGGTCGTCGCGACCCTCTGGAAGCTCATCTACCACCCCACCATCGGCCCGCTGAATTACACGCTTTCGTGGTTCGGGATCAAGGGGCCAGAGTGGGCTACATCGCAGTTCGCGCTCCCCGCGCTGGTCATTGCGGACGTCTGGCAGTGGACTCCGTTTATGACGATCCTGCTGCTGGCCGGGCTGCAAAGCCTCTCGCGCGAAATTTACGAGGCGGCGTACATGGACGGGGCCACCGGCTGGCGCGCGTTCCGCGATCACACGCTACCCCTCATGAAGCCGTTCATCTTCCTGGCGGTCTTCCTGCGCTTCATCGACGCGTTCAAGCTGTTCGACCTCGTGTTCATCGTCACGCGCGGCGGGCCGGGGGATGCCACGGAAAGCATCGCGTTTTTCACCTACACGATGGGCTTCAAGTACTTCGACCTGGGGCTGGCAGCCGCGCTGAGCATCCTCCAGTTGATCATCATCATCGTTGCGGGCAAGCTGCTGCTCAGCCAGCTCTCGCGCGTTCAAGAAGCCCAAAAGTCGGCCTGACGGCCACAGCTTAGGAGGACCCGATGGACCAAAAGAAGAAAAACACCTGGGCGTACATCATCGTGGCGATCGGCGTGCTGTGGACGATCCTGCCGCTGTACTTCATGTTGATCACCGCGTTCAAGTCCCACGCCGAGATTCGGTCATACCCGCCGACCTTCTTCCCGCAGCAGATCGACTTCCACGGGTTCGTGGAGGCGTGGACGCACGGCGGCGCGCGCGGCATCAAGGACAGCGCGATCATCGCGGCCGGCACGCTGCTCGTCTCGCTCGTCTTCGGCCTGCCGATGGCCTATGCGGTGGCGCGGTACAAGACCGGTGGCGACAACCTGTCGTTCACGGTGCTGTCGTTCCGCTTCATGCCGCCCATCGCGCCGGCCGTCGCGTTCTGGCTGCTCGCGACGCGGCTCGAAATCTTCGACACGTATCTCGTCTTGATTCTCGTGAACAGTATGGCGAGCATCCCCTTCGTCGTCTGGATTATGAAGGGGTTCATCGAAGAGATACCCTACGGCATTGAGGAGGCGGCGCAAATCGACGGCGCGCCGTGGTTGCGCATCGCGCGCGACCACATCCTGCCGCTGGCCGCGCCGGGGCTGGTGGCCGTCTCCCTGTTCGTCGTGATCTTTACGTGGAACGAGTTCCTGTTCGCGACCCTGCTCACCGGCCGCTACATCCTGCCATTCCCGAAAGCGGTGCCCGGCATGACCATCGGCGTGTTCGAGCCGAACTGGGCGGCCGTCTGCGCGCTCGGCCTGATGGTCGTCGTGCCGATCGTCCTGCTGTCCTTCTACATGCAGAAGTACATCGTGCGCGGTATGACCTACGGCGCGATCCGGGAATAAGAATAGAACCCAGATGACGCAGATGGGTGGACATGAGCGATCACCTGATCTTTGCCGATCTGCGTTATCTCCGTTGAATTATCTCTTTGCCAGGGGGAAAGACCTATGGCGCAATATCTGATGGGCGTCGATAACGGGCTGACCGTGTCGAAAGCCGCGATCTTTGACCTGAACGGCCGCGAAGTGGCATCGCAGGGGCACAAGGTCGAGCTGAGCTACCCGAAGCCCGCCTGGGTCGAACGCGACAGCGAAGTGGTCTGGGCCACGACCGCGCAAGCAGTCCGCGAGGCCATCGAGAAGGCCGGGATCGACGCGCGCGACATCGTGGCGGTGGGCAACTCTGCGCACGGAAACGGGATGTATCTGGTGGATCGGGCGGGTCAGCCGCTCGGCCACGGCATCACATCGATGGACTGCCGCGCCACGGGCATTATCGAGGAGTGGCGGCAATCTGCGGGCGGCGCTCCTTCGGTGCAAGCGCAGGTTTTCCCCACCATCATGACAAATATCTGGGCCGCGCAGCCGGCCGCGCTCCTGGCGTGGTTCAAGCGCAACCGGCCCGAAACGTACCGCCAGATCGGTTGGGCGCTCCCCTGCAAGGATTACATCAAGTACCGGCTGACCGGCGCAGCCACGACCGACTACTCGGACATTAGCGGCACAAGTCTCTTCGACAGCCTGAACCGCCGGTTTTCCCCCGAAATGCTGGACCTCTACGGCATCGGAGATATACTCCCCGCGCTGCCACAGCCAGTCGAGAGCCATGAGGTGGCAGGCTGCGTGACGCGGGAGGCAGCCGCGCTTACCGGCTTACTCGAAGGCACGCCGGTCGTGGGCGGTATGTTCGACATCGACGCCTCCGCGGTGGGCGCGGGGGTGATCGACGAGGAGACGCTTTGCGTCATTGCCGGCACCTGGAGCATCAACGAGGTCGTCAGCCGGACGCCCTTCGCAGACCCAAATCTGGTCATGTGCACGCTCTTTGCCGCCACCGGCAAATGGCTTGTGACGGAACCCAGCGCAACCTCGGCAACGAATCTCGAATGGTTCATAAACAACTTCTGTTATGAAGAGAAGCTGATTGCCCAACAGCGCGGCGTCTCGGTGTACGAGGTGTGCAACGAGATGGTAGACAGCCTGCCGCCGGGCGGCACGGACGTCATCTTCCATCCCTTCCTGTTCGGCTCCAACGCGCAGGCGAACGCGCGCGCCGGCTTCTACGGGTTGGGCGCGTGGCACACGAAGGCGCACGTCCTGCGGGCTTTGTACGAGGGGGTCGTCTACGGCCACCTTGACCACGTCAACCGACTGCGCGCCGCGGGCTTGAAGATGAACGTGGCGCGGCTGACCGGCGGCGGCGCGCGCAGCGCCGTCTGGTCGCAGATGTTCGCGGACGCGCTGGAACTCCCGTTGGAGGTGCCGGCCGCGTCGGAAATCGCGGCTCTGGGCGTTGCCATAGCCGCAGGCATCGGGGCAGGCGTGTACGCCGACTACGCGGACGCAGTCAGGCAAGCCGTGCAGATCGTGCGCCGCCACGAGCCGAACGCGGAGGCGACGCAGAAATACCTCGCGCGTTATGCGGAGTACCGCTGTCTGCTGGAGGCCATGCGCGAGCCCTGGGAACGGTTGGAGAAACTGAGCGGTTGAGCAATCTAAGATTGAAGATAGAGACATCTTCAATTTCAATCTTGAATTAACACGAGAGGACATTCGCATTGACGAAATCACTGCAAGACATCAAGCACCTGGTCATCGACATGGACGGCGTGCTCTACGTGGGCAACCAGCCGATGGCCTGCCTGTCGGAGTTCATCGACTTCCTGCGGCGCGCGGGCATCGGCTTCATGCTGGCGACGAACAACTCGGGGCTGACGCCTGCGCAGTACTCCGCGAAGCTGGCAAAGATGGGCGCGCAGGTGGCGCCGGAGGAAATTATCACCTCGGGCACCGCAACCGCCGAGTGGCTGGCCCGCGCGTATCCGCCCGGCACACGCGTGCACGTGTTCGGCGAGGACTCACTGCGCAAGGCAATGACGGACGTGGGCTTCGTCCTCGCCGACGAAGATGTCCAAATCGTCGCGGCGAGCATCGACTGGGGCGTCAATTTCGAGAAGATCAAGCGCGCCGTGCTGCTGATCCGCAAAGGCGCGCTCTTCGTGGCGACGAACCTGGACCCCACGCGGCCCACCGAGGAGGGCCTGGTGCCCGGCACTGGCGCGATTATCGCCTCCATCGCCGTCGGCGCGGAGCAACAGCCGGTGGCAATCGGCAAGCCCGAGCCGACGATGTTCGAGTTGGCAATGGCAAAGATGGGCGCAACGCCTGCCACCACCGCAACGCTGGGTGATCGGATCGACACGGATATGTCGGGTGGGGCGCGCGCAGGCTGCTCAACCATCCTCGTGTTGTCGGGGTCAACTTCGAGGCCGGAAGCCGAAGCTTATGGTCCAGACTTCATGTTTGATGACATTGCGCACTTACTGCGCGTATGGGAAGAGCAGTTGACTTTGTGAACCAATTTGCGCAAATAGGTGAATAGGAGTATCGTCCGTGCCGGGGGTGACGATGGAAGAAGAACGTGTTGATCTGCTGGCGCAAGTCGCCATCTGGTACTATGAAGAGGGGCTGGACCAGGCGGCCATCGCGGAACGCATCAACAAGTCGCGGTCTATGGTTTCGCGGTTGCTCGATCAGGCGCGCGCAAAGGGCCTGGTCGAGGTGCGCGTGCGTTATCCCATGCGAACGGACGGCGAGCTCGAGCAGCGGTTGTGCCAGGAGTTCGAGCTGGCCGAAGCGCATGTGCTGGCCGAACCTCCCGATGACTATGGGCTGCTGCTGCGACGGCTCGGTGAACTTGGCGCGCGCTCCCTGCAGGCGTCGCTCCACCCCGGCATCACCGTTGGCCTGAGCTGGGGCACCGGCGTGCATGCCGTCGTCGCGGCCATGCCGAGCACCCTCGTCCCCGATTCGATGGTCGCGCAGATGATCGGCGCGGTGGGTCACGGCGATCCGATGGTCGACGGCGCAGAGTTGGGCCGCTGGCTGGCGCAGAAGCTCGGCGCGTCGTTCCGCTTCCTCTCCGCGCCGCTCCTGGTCGAAGACGAGCAGGTCGCGCGCGCGCTGCGTCGAGAGCGCACGATCGAAGAGACGCTTGCGATTGCTGCGCAGGCCGAAGTCGCAATCATCGGCATCGGCACGCCCGAGCCAGATCACTCCAGCCTGCTCCGCGCGGGGTACCTGACGCGGCGCGAGTTGACCGACCTGATCGCGCAGGGAGTTATCGGCGACATCGTGGCCCACCAGTTCGACGAGGACGGCCGGCTGCTCGACATTCCGGCCAACCGCCGCGCGATCAGCCTCGATGCGGATTCCATTCGCCGCATCCCAAAGGTCATCGCGGTCTCCGGCAGCATCGCCAAGGCCCGCGCCATCCATGCGGGCATCCTCGGCAAATTCTTCAACTGCCTGGTCACGGACGCGCAGGCGGCCCAGGCCGTCCTTGAAATCAAGCGAGAACGCAGCCGGCGCCTTATGCCGGTGACGCAGGGCGTCACCGGCGAGCGCACGCGGCGGCGATGAAAGAAAGGCCCTGTCAGCACCATGTTTGAAATCGAGCGCCTTCACAAAGCTGAAAACGAGATCGGCGAAAGCCCGCGCTGGGACGCGGACGAGCAGGCGTTGTGCTGGTTGAACATCTGGGGCGATCCCGGCGTGTTCCGCCTCGATCCGGCGACGGGCGACTTCCGGCAGTGGTCCCCCGGCGTCCACGTCACCGGCCAGGCGCGGCGGCAGGGCGGCGGCTTCATCTTCGCCACCCGCACCGGCCTCTACTTCTGGGATGAAAAGACGGGGGTCGCGCAGTTTATTGCCGATCCAGAGGCGGACAACCGCCCCGTGCGCTTCAACGACGGCTCGGCCGACCGGCAGGGGCGCTTCTGGGCCGGCTCCACACAGTCGGAGGATCAGTTCCAGCCGAAGGGATCGCTGTACCGGCTTGGCGCGGATTGCTCGCTCAAGACGATGGCCGGCGGGCTGGCCTGCTCCAACGGCCTGGGCTGGAGCCCGGACAACAAAACGATGTATGTCACCGCGCAGTTTGCGTACGAAATCCTCGCGTTCGATTTCGACCCCGCTACTGGCGAGCTTGCCAACCGGCGCTCCTTCGCGAAGATTCCCGAATCAGACGGCCTGCCCGATGGGCTGACGGTGGACGCGGAGGGTGGCGTGTGGAGTCCGCAATGGGGCGGCTGGCGCATCACGCGATACGACCCCGACGGCAAGGTGGAGCGAGTGGTGAAGATGCCCGTGCCAAACCCGGTCGCCTGCTGCTTCGGCGGACCGAACTTGAAGGACCTCTACGTCACAACGGCGTGGGGCTGGCTCTCGGATGCCGAGCGCTCAGCCGCGCCGGGGAGCGGCGACCTGTGGGTGATCCGCACCGACATTCAGGGGCTGCCCGAACCGAAGTACGCAGGCTGATCTCACAAACCGTAAGCGGCGTCCTGTGTCATCACGGGACGCCTTTTTGTTTAACGGAGGCCGCGCAGTCCGCTCACCTGATCAATAGAGCGAATCCACGCATCCGCCTCCGCGCCGACGCGCTCGTCCAGATTGCGGTGGTCGTTCTTGCGCGCGAACTCCGCCAGTTCATCGCGCAGGGCCGCGAGTCGCTCACGTTCCACGCTCACCAGCAGGCGCAGCGTTGCGGCGTCCATCGCAAGAGCCGCGGCTTGCTGAAAGTGCGGCAGGCACAGGCCGGGCGACGCCGCAAACGCCGAAGACAGTTCTGCTTCTCGGAGATGCCGCAGCAGCGTGCGCAGGTACAGTTCCTCGACCTCGCGCTGATGCTCGCAGGCAAGGCATATCCGGGCGGGCGCAACGGCCGCGCGGACGAACTCCTTCAAGCGCAGCACCGCCCCGCCGCGCCGCAACCGCTCCATCAGGCCCGTCGACCCCGCCGATCCGCTCGCGGGCGCGGCTATCCCTCGCCCCAACTCCTCGCAGACCGTGTCGATCACGTCCAGATGAATCAGGCTGACGCCCAGCGCCATGCCGCGTATCTCGGTCAACACATGCGCGTGTCGGTTGCAGAGGCCGCGTGACAGCCGCACCTCGCGGCGCACCTGCGGATCGACCCCGAAAGAATAGACCAGGTCCTCGATCCACAGCAGGAGCGCGTGCCGCGCAAGGCGACAGACGGGACACGCGGCAGGTTCAGCCGGGTCAGGCCGCGCGAAAGTCGCAAGCAACTCATGGTAAGGCATGGAGAAGGTGGGCATGGCTCATTTTAGCACGCTGCTTGGCGCAACACTATGGCGCGTCCAGGCGTAACAGAGATAGCCGCGTTGCGTGAAACGATGTGCAATTGTTGTGTCAAGCATAAGGCAGGTAGACATGAATAGTGAGACCATTCGCGTAATGATCGTCGACGATCACCCGCTGGCGCGCGCAGGGCTGGCAACATTCCTGCTGGCCTACGACGATTTCGCGCTGGTTGCGGAAGCCGCAAGCGGAGAAGAAGCGGTCGATAAGGCGCGGCGTTGCGAGCCTGACGTGGTGCTGATGGACATGGCGCTCCCCGGCATCGACGGCGCGGAGACCATCAAGCGCCTGCGGAGCGCGTGCCCGGCCGCGCGCGCCATTGCATTGACAAGCTTCAAGGAGGAGGCGCGCATCCAGGCCGCACTAGCTGCGGGCGCGATCGGCTACCTGCTGAAGGACGTGTCGGCGGATGACCTTGCCGCCGCGATCCGCAACGCCCACCGCGGCCGGCCGACGCTGGCCCCCGAAGCGACGCAGGCGCTCATCCATGCGGCCACTGCCCCGCCGGAGCCGGGCGCAGACTTAACCGGACGCGAGCGCGAGGTGCTCCAACTCCTTGTCGCGGGGTTGAGCAACGCGGAAATCGCGGACCGGCTCATCGTCAGCCTGGCGACGGTCAAGTCGCACGTGAGCAATATCCTGTCGAAGCTGGGCGTAGACACCCGGACGGAGGCCGTTGCGCTCGCCCTCAAGCGCAATCTTGTCGCGTCCTAAAAACCGGGTATCCGCGGATCATCCTTTCGGCTACCTCTGCTACCCTCCCCCCGCTTGATGCGGCCCTTCTGGCTCAGGCGTATGCTGCGCATAGCGAACTCGGATAAACCGGGACGCTGTGAGGAGGGTGAAACGATGAAGAAGATGCTGTTGATCGCGGCGCTGGTCCTGGGGGCGGTGATGACCGTCATTGGCCCGGAGTTGCCCCGCCCCGGCGCTCGCGCGGGCGCACCGGGACCTGCGGAGGTCGTCCAGGCCTTCTACGGCGACTACCTGAGCTACATCGGTGAAGGGGACGCGCTGCGCAGTCCTCTTGTTGACGGCGCGTATCGGAACAGCCCCTACCTGGCCCCGCAGTTGGTGGCGCAGGTCGACGAGCTGGTGGCGGGGTTCGAGGGCGGCGGCTTCGATCCGTTCCTGCTGGCCCAGGATGTGCCGGTTGAGGTGACGGTAGGCGCGGCCGTAGTGACCGGCAACACCGCCACCGTGTCCGTGGCGACGAGCTTCGCAGGGCACCGGTTCTCGGTCAGCCTGGAGAAGCAGGCCGACGGACGGTGGCTAATTACGAAGATCGCGCCGGAGAAATAGGAAGACGCGCCCACCGTCTGCGCAGACGGTGGGCGCAGCGCGGGCTGAAGCCCGCGCGACACGGAGGGTGCATAAGATGAAAAAGCAGTTGCGCAACGGCATCACCGGCCTCGTCCTGATGGTTCTCCTGGCCGGTTGCGCAGCGGGGGCAACGCCGCCGACGGTCGCCGATACACCGGCAGCGCCGGTTGTCGTCAACAGCGTCCCCACGATTGTCCGCCCCGACGGATTAGGGCCAATCGGTGTCGTGACGGAGTTCTACAGATGGTACCTCGCGTACATCAACAGCGGCGTGGACGGGCCGCGCAACCCGGTCGTGAGCGGCGCGTATTGTGAGACAGGCTATGTGACATCAGAGTTGGCGGATCGGATCAGCGCCAGCGCTGCGGATGCGCGGGGCGGGTTCGATCCCTTCCTCTGCGCGCAGGACGTGCCGTCTGAAGTGCTGCCTGTGGAAGTCCGCGACGGCGGCAGCGGCGCAGCGGTCGACGTGCGGACGAGTTTTGAGGGGCATCAGTTTACGGTCGTCCTGGCGCAAACAGGCGCAGGCTGGCGCATTCAGGACATCGTGTGCGGGGGCGCGAAGAACCAGGCCACGCCCACGCCGCAAACCGTCACTGCCACCGCGCAACCCCTCGCTGAGCCAGACGCGGTGAGGAAGCCAACCTTGCCCGGAGGGTGGCAAGTGTACCGCAACGAGGCGTATCGGTTCCAGGTCGGCTACCCGCAGGGGTGGGTCGCGAGAGAGACGGCAGCCGTCGAAGGCCAACCGCCGATTGGACCTGAGAACACGAAACTTGTGGTGATGCTCATGCCGCAGGCGTGGGCGGAGCAACTGGACGGGGGCGGCGCGCCCGATGCGAACGCGCCCGTGCTGGCCCCGCTCACCGTGGAAGTGACGGTTGGGGGCGAGGAAGAGTTTTGGAGCAACTACCCCGAACTGACGCGGACGGAAGTCAGGCTAACCAACGCGACCGCGGTGCAGGCCGTCGAGAAGGTGAGCGATGTGATCAGCATCCCGCACCTCATCTACCAGCACCCCGTGGCAAAGGAGCTGCGCGTCGCGCTGACCGACCCGATCAGCGGGTTTGCGGACAGGAAGGCGGCCTATCCCGACGTGGCCGCCGCGTTTGAAGAGGTGGCGAACAGCTTTGCCTGGCTCGACTGAACCGGCCAAACCTCTATACCAGCCAGGGCCTCGCCCGCGGATCACCCTGCGGGCGAAGGTCCTGCTGGTCTTTGGCGTCCCGGCCATCCTGATCCTGACCGCGATTGCGGCCCTCCTCCCGCGCGCCAACGACCGCGCGGCGGAGACACTGGCCGGCGAGCGCAACCGCGAGATCGCCGCGCTGCTGGCGGAGCAGCTATCGCGCGACCTTATCGGTTATGTTGACCTGCTCGACCGCGTGGCCTCGCGCCCCGAAATCTACAACTTCGAGCCGGCCGCGCAGAAACTTGCCTTGCGTGCGTTCGTCGGACAGCTCCGGCCGTTCGATGCAGGTGTGGCGGTGGTGGACGAGGACGGCCGCGTTGTGGCGACAGACGGCCGCGCGGGTTGGGCAACCGGAGCAGACTGGTCGGCTTACGACTTTGCGCGCGCGGCGCTCGATGCGGCGACTCCCGCGGTGATCTCCGACATCGTGTCGCTGCCTTCGGGCAACGTAGTGGTTATCGCTCTCCCCATCCGCGTTCCCGGTGAGGGCGAACGCGGCTTCATTGCGGGCTTGTTTCAGGTCTCCCCCGCCGCAGCAAACGGCCTCATGGACGCGCTCGCCGGTCTTCCGGTTGGCGAGGAACGGCGGCTGATTGTCCTCGATTCGACTTCGCAGGCCATTTACGGCGATGCCCGACAAATGGTCGCAGTGGCAACGGACAGTCGCCCGATAATCCGCCGCGTTCTGGCGGATGGCGGCAAGGAGATGTTGCTGGCATCGGCGGCCGTGCCTGAGACCGGGTGGCAACTGGTGCTGGTGGAACCGTGGCGCGGCCTGGCGAGCGCATACCGCGGCGCCACGCGGCTGGTGCTGGCCCTCCTGCTGCTCGGCATGGTCGCGCCGCTTCTGATTGCGGCGGTGGGATTGGAGCGGATTACGCGCTCCATTGCCGCACTGGCGGCGGCAGTGACGAAGGCCGGAAAGGGACGCCTGGGCGAACGGGTCGAGTTGCGCACGGGCGACGAGATCGAGGCGCTGGCGGAGCAGTTTAACGAGATGTCGGCCCGGTTGGCCGAGTCATACGCCGAACTGGAGCAACGCGTCGCAGAGCGCACCGCGGAGTTGAACCGGCTCTACGAGCAGGCGCAGGAGACCGCGACGCTGGCCGAGCGAAACCGGCTCGCGCGCGAACTGCACGATTCGGTCACGCAGACCGTTTTCTCCGCAAAGCTGATCGCGGACGTGCTGCCGAAGCTGTGGGAACGGGACCCGGCGCTTGCGCGCGGCAAACTGGATGAGCTGCGACGGCTGACAGCCACCGCGCTGGCGGAAATGCGTTCGCTGCTGGTGGAGTTGCGACCCGCCGCGTTGGTCGAGGCTGACCTGGCGGAACTGCTGACGAATCTTGCGTGCGCGGCACAGGCGCGTACCACTGCCGCGATTGTCGTGGATGCGCAGAGGGGCGTGCGGCTGCCGCCGGACGTTCAGGAGGCGTTCTACCGGATCGCGCAGGAGGCGCTGAACAATGCGCTAAAACACGCGCAGGCGCGCTCGATTTGCATCGCGCTGTCGCGCGACGACGCCGGCTGTGTCCGCCTGGAGGTGGAGGACGACGGTCGCGGGTTCGACCTCGCGTCATCCGGTGCGGGAGGCCATTTCGGGCTAGCGATCATGCGCGAGCGCGCCGCCGCAGTCAGCGCAACGCTGCGCATCTCCGCCGCGCCTGGTGATGGCGCGCGTATCGCGCTCACCGCGAAGAAACCCCATCCTGGAAATCCGTGAAATCCTGTAACCCTGTTAAATCCAATCCCGGCCAACCAGAAAAACCCTTGTGGCGCGGCTGACCGAGTTGCGCCTTCGCGGCGCTGGCGTTATCATTAGCCCGGCTTCGCAACCATCCCCCGGAAACCCCGCCGCCTTTGATCCATCCCGGCGGCCGCTCCACGGTTTCTGGCATCACCTCGGGACGACGCGCGGCCGACAGGCAACTCGCCGGAGCGCATTTCGTCTCCCCATCCCTGCCAGGAGCTCCAACCGTGCTCGCGAAAGTCCACAGTTGCGCCCTTATCGGCCTCGACGGCGCCATCGTCGAGGTGGAAGCCCACATCAACCCGAAGGGCCTGCCCGCGGTGATCGTCGTCGGCCTGCCCGACGCCGCGGTCAAGGAATCGACCGAGCGGGTGCGCGCCGCGATCATCAACACGCACCTGACTTACCCGCGCGGCCGCATTACGGTCAACCTTGCCCCGGCCGACCTCCGCAAGGAAGGCCCGGCGTATGACCTGCCCATCGCCATCGCGCTGTTGATCCTGGCCGCGCAGCTTCCGCCCGACCTCGAAGGCATGCTCTTCCTGGGCGAGTTGTCGCTTGACGGGTCGCTTCGTCACGTCAACGGCGTCCTGCCGATGGCGCACTGCGCGAGGGAGCTTGGCTACAAGTCCCTTTTCGTGCCAATGGCCGACGCGCCGGAGGCGGCGCTGGTTGAGGGGATCGACGTCTATCCGGTCGACACGCTCGGCGCGCTGGCCGCGCACCTGCGCAACCTGCATCCCATCGAACCCTATCATGCGACGATCAACCTCGACGGCGACGCCCCCATCTATGCCTGCGACTTTCAGGACATCAAGGGTCAGGAGCACGTGAAACGCGCGCTCGAAGTGGCCGCGGCCGGGGGGCACAACTGTTTGCTTGCGGGGCCGCCCGGCGCCGGCAAGACGCTCCTCGCCCGCTCCATGCCGTCGATCCTCCCGCGCCTCAGCCTGACCGAGGCGCTCGACGTCACGCGCATCTACTCCGTCGCGGACATGCTGCGCTCCAACGGCGCCAGCGATGCGCCGATCATCCGCACCCGCCCCTTCCGCGCGCCGCACCACACCATCTCGCACGCGGGCCTGGTCGGCGGCGGACAGTGGCCGCGGCCGGGCGAGATCAGCCTCGCGCACCGCGGCGTGCTCTTCCTCGACGAAATGCCGGAGTTCAGCCCGCACACGCTCGAAGTGCTCCGCCAGCCGCTGGAGGACAAAGTCGTAACCATCAGCCGCGCGCAGGGCAGCCTCTCCTTCCCGGCCAACTTTATGTTGATTGGCGCGCAAAATCCGTGTCCGTGCGGCTACTTCGGCGACCCTGAGCGCGCTTGCGCATGCAGCGCGGGCGCGGTGAGCAAGTATCAGAAGCGGCTCTCCGGCCCGCTGCTCGACCGCATCGACATCCACGTCGAGGTGCCGCGCGTGCCCTTCCAGAAGCTCTCCGACGAGCGCCGCGGGGAGCCGTCCGCGCAGATACGCGAGCGCGTGGAGGCCGCGCGGGCGCGGCAGACCGCGCGCTTCGCAGCTCGCAAAAGCGCAAACGGCAGGCAGGTCGCCGGCCTGACCTGCAACGCCGACATGGGGCCGACCGAGGTGCGCGACTACTGCCAGGTAGACGAAACGAGCAGACAGCTTCTGGCCGCAGCGATGCGCCAGATGAAGCTGAGCGCCCGCGCGTATCACCGCATCCTCAAGCTCGCGCGCACCATCGCAGACCTCGCCAACTGCGACAAGATTCAGCCAGCGCACCTGGCGGAGGCGATCCAGTATCGCCCGCGGCAGATGGAGTAGAGACGGATTCGGCGTAAATCGGCAGAGCCAGGAAATGGGCAGAAGACCAAAACGCATTATCTTCGCGACGCAACAGACGCCGGAAAATGCTCGGGTCAGTCAGGCTGACCCGTCGCGTGAAGGAGGCTAAAAGATGGGACAAGTCGCTCGATTCAAATGCTATGCGATCGTCTTGATCCTGGTTGGACTGGCCGCAATGACCCTTATGTGGCAATCAGGTAATGCCGCCGGCCCGTGGTATGTGTCACCCAACGGCAACGATGCCAATGCGTGCTTGTCGCCGACCGCGCCGTGCGCGACCATTAACGGCGCCCTCGGAAAAGCCGTTGCCGGCGACACCATTAACGTAGCAGAAGGAGTCTACACCAGCGAGTGCTCACCCACACCCTGTAATGTCGTGATCGTTGATAAAGACATCCATCTTTCAGGCGGTTGGGATCCCTCTTTTGTCACGCAGCGCGGGTTGACGACGATTGACGGTCAGAACAGCCGTCGGGGATTGATCGTGCTGGCAGGGCGTCACGCCGTCATTGACCGATTCGCAACAGAAAATGGGTTCGCCCTGGGTGGAGCCGGCATCTTCAGCGAGGACGGCGTATTGACACTTAACGAGTGCGTGATTAGAAACAACGGCCAGGTAGCTTCCGGCATTGCAGGAGGCGGGCTCTATGTCTACGGGGGCAGCGTCACACTGAATGGCTGCGTTATTAGCGGCAATGGCGCTGATAACGGAGGCGGAGTTTACGCGTCCGGCAAATCCACGGTGGTTATCTCAAACAGCGCCATCGTCTCGAACAGCGCAAGCGGCAGCGGCGGAGGAATCGCGACCTCCTATTTCAGCACCGTAACGCTGAACAACACCACCGTTAGCGACAACCGGGGCGGGATTTTCAACGGCGGCGGCATCTATGCTGAAAACAGCGACATCTACTTGAATAACAGCACAATCAGCGCCAACATCGACCGGGGCGAAGGCGGAGGCGGGATTTTCAACAAGAATTCCTCTGTTGTCGCCCGAAATACGATCATTGCGAATAACACCACCGCCAGCAAAGGCGCCGATTGCGCGGGCGCGATTACGTCTGCGGGGTTCAACCTCATCGGAAGCACGGCCGGCTGCGATTTCAGCGTCAGCTCAGGCGATATTGTCAACACCCCTGCGGGGCTTCTCCCGGTTGCGCGCGAGTTGGGACTGGTCCTGTTGCAAGCAAGCAGCCCGGCCGTGGACGCAGGCAACCCGGCGGGATGCGCAGATCAGACGGGCGCACCTCTGGCAACGGATCAGCGCGGGGGAACCAGGGCAGGACGTTGCGATATTGGCGCGTACGAGTACACACCTGTCAAGGGTTCGCCTGCGATGTTGTATGCCGTTGATGATACAACATCTCAATCCGCAAACGCGTTCAGTCCTTTCCCGTCTCCTTTGCGCGCGGTGGTTTTGGATAGCCAGTACAGCCAGGTCACCAGCCCGCTAGCGGTGTCCTTTACAGCGCCGGAGAGCGGCCCCAGCGGGATATTCAAGTCGACCGGCACGCGGATGAGCACGGCTACCACGGACAGCAGCGGTGTGGCGGCTGCGGAGATTTGGGCGAACGAGCTGTCAGGCGCCTACTCGGTTATGGCAACTGCCAGCGGCGCATCTTTGCAAGCAAAATTTGATTTGAGGAATTTGGCCTGGCAACCGGCGGGGAGCTTTGTCAAAGTATTAGCGCCGTTAGGCGGTTACGAGCAGGTAGACAACAACATGTTGCGACTGGCAGTTGCTCCCGGTGCAGCCGAAAGCCATCAGATCTTCGCGTCCTACGTTGCTTCTACCAGGCGGGACCATATTCTGTCGTCAAGCGATGGAGGCATAACCTGGAAGAGCGTTAAGCTTCCCCAGCTTGCAGGCTCAACCCACATTGCGGTCGCTCCGCATTTCAGCGCGACCCGGACGCTCTATGCGCTCGCGGATCAAAATCTATACAAATCGACGGATGCGGGCGCGCATTGGCAAGCAGTGCCGTTGCCGTCCATGACTAATCCGGTCTTGATCAGGCTGTCCCCGAACTATCTCGTCGACCACGCGCTCTTTGTGGGCATGTACTTGCCCTACACCGAACGAGGCGGCGTGTACCGGTCGACGGATGACGGCCAAACCTGGGATAGGCTGTCAACCGGCGATATTGGCGATGCGATCACCGATCTCGACATCTCTCCGGCCTATCCCGAAGACCCCACCATGTACCTTGTTGACTACAATGACGGCATCTTTCGCAGCGACGACGGCGGTTTGTCCTGGACGCATCTCAGCGACCCGCAGTTTTCGCCGGACTTTCGGGTTGCGTTATCTCCTGCTTTTCCCGAAGACAGCACGATCTTCGTGGTGGCAAATGGCATCAGCGGTAGTGGGGTCTATCGTTCAACCAATCGCGGCGACGCGTGGACGCAAATCAAGGAGGGTTATTTCGTCAACATCCTTGCAGTGTCGCCCCGCTATGCTGAGGATCACACCGTCATCGTCGGCGGCGACACCGGCGGTCTCTTCATGACCGAAGATAGCGGCGACACGTGGCTCCCCCTGCGCGGATTTGAGTGTTATGGAATCTACGGCCGGCGTTGCGATGCCTTACTCACGTATCAAGATGACCGTCTACAGCCGGTTGCCAGCACGTATCTGAACCTCTATCGCTATCGCTGGCCCACCAGCGACCAACATGCGCTCATCCTGCTTCAACCCGACCAAACGGCTCCGGTCACGCGCCAGTTGGCGCTCAGTCCCGATGACGCGGCGGGCGCGACCTGGACCGCAGACGAAAACGCCGATTGGCTCACAACCACGCCCTTAAGGGGAACGCTGCCGGTTACGCTCACCCTGACCGTCGATCCGCTTAAGGTAACATCCGATGTCATGAGGACTTCGGTCAACATGACCGTTAACTGGTCCCGATACCAGTCAGAAAACATCAGCATTCCGGTTACCGCCATGATCGTTCGGGATCGCGTGTGGCTGCCGACGATGTATCGGCGCTAAAGGGACTCCGGCTGCGACGGATGGAGTAAAGCCGCGGCGCTTGGACCCCTGCCGGGCTTGCGCGTTCCTTCGCATTCTGCTAGTTTTCCGCTATCGAATGCGGAGGGAAGACGTTGGAGGCGAAGACAAACCGATTGGCGCTGCTCAGGCTGACGCGCTGGCTGTTCCTGACCACCGCGCTGCTGGCCGCGCTCTCACTTTACCCTGCGCCCGCGGCGGCGCAGTCTGCCGATCCCACGCCAACACCTGCTTCCGGCACGGTCACGCCGCCTTCCGTCCCCAGCGCGGTCGAAGTCAACCCCACCGCGCGCGACGAAGAAATCGCGTCCCGGCTGCAAAACATCCTCGACGCAACCGACTGGTTCGACGCGCCGCGCGTGACCGTCGAAAATGGCGTCGTCTTTCTCTCCGGCCGCACGGCGCAGGAGAGCTACCGCGCCTGGGCCGGCGAACTTGCGTCGAAGACGCGCGACGTCGTCGCGGTGGTCAACCAGATCGTAGTAGACGAGCGTTCGCCCTGGGACGTCACACCCGCGTTCGACGAAGTCCAGTCGCTCATCCAGCGTGGCATCCGCGCGCTGCCGCTCCTCGCGCTCGCGGTCGCCGTGGTCATCCTGAGCTGGCTCGCGCGCGGACTGGTCATTCGGCTGGCGCGGCCCGTCCTGGCGCGCCGCGTCCGCAGCCCTCTGCTGCTCGACGTCAGTTCGCGCCTCATCGCGGTGCCGGTCGTGCTGCTCGGCATCTACCTCGCGCTGCAATTCCTCGGCCTCACGCGCCTCGCGCTCACCGTCCTGGGCGGCACCGGCATCGCCGGCATCATCGTCGGCATCGCGTTCCGCGACATCGTCGAGAACTTCCTCGCCAGCATCCTGCTCAGCACCGACCAGCCGTTCAAGACCGGCGACACCGTCCAGATCGGCCAGCGCACCGGCGTCGTGCAGTGCCTCACCACGCGCGCCACGCTCCTGATGGGCTTCGACGGCAACCACATTCAGATCCCGAACGCCACTGTATACAAGAGCGAGATCATCAACCTGACCGCCAACCCGAACCAGCGCCAGACCTTCACCGTCGCCATCAGCCGCAGCAGCTCGATCACCCAGGCGCAGGAAGCGCTCATGACCGCGCTCGCGTCGCATCCCGCGGTGCTGGCCGACCCCGAGCCGCTCGTGCTCGCCGACCGGTTCAACGGCGCGGCGGTCGAGCTTGCCGTCAGCTTCTGGATCGACGGCAGCCAGCACAACGGGCTGAAAGTGAAGTCCGCCGTGATCCGCCTGACCAAACGCGCGCTGCGCGAGGCGGGCGTCGAAATCGCCAGTCCGGTGCAGGAGGTCGTCTTCCCGTCCGCGCCGAACCCACCCCCGCGCTGGCCGCTGCGCCGTGACGCTGAGAGTGGCGGCAAGGACGGCAAAGCTCGCGAGACGACCGATCCGGTGACACCCGCGGAGGGTCGCCTGGTCAGCGAAGACGATCAGCTTCAGAAGCAGGCTGACCAGTCGCGCGACGCGGGCACCGGCACGAACCTGCTCTCCGAATGAAGCCTTTTGCGCGCAACCGCGGCGCGGACGCGGCGTACAGTGGTTAGCGAATGCGCTATCACGAAAGGAGCACTGCTGTGAAGGAAGACCGTCTGGCTGCCACCGCCGCCGCGCATCTCGAACACCTCTGCGCCACCACCCCGACGCGCGCCGTCGGCACGGAGGGCAACCGGCAGGCGTCGGCCTACATCGCGGACCAGTTCCGCGCGGCCGGCTGGCAGGTGGAGACGCCAACCTTTCAGTGCATGGACTGGAGCGAATCCGGGGTCGACCTGCGCGCGGGGACCACGACCTTCGACGCGCACGCCAGCCCCTACACGCTCGGCGTTCTGGCCGCAAATGCCATTCTGGTCGTCGCAAACAACATCGACGAGCTGAAGGCCGCAGACCTGCGCGGCAAGCTCGTCCTCCTGCGCGGCGAACTGGGCAAGGAGCAGCTTGCGCCCAAAAACTTCCCGTGGTGGAACCCGGAGGAACATCAGCGCATCATCGCCGCGCTCGAACGAGGACAGCCGGCCGCCATCGTCGCCGCCACCACCCGCAACCCCGGCACGGCCGGCGCACTCTACCCCTTCCCGCTCATCGAAGACGGCGACTTCGACATCCCTTCCTGTTACATCACCGAAGAGGACGGGTTGAAGCTGGCGGTCTATGCCGGTCGCGAGGTCGACCTGGAGATTCGCGCGACGCGCGCGCTGGCCGAAGGATCGAACGTCGTGGCCCGCCGCGGGTCGGGCGAGCAGCGCATGGTCGTGACCGCGCACCTCGACGCCAAGCGCGGCACGCCGGGCGCGGTTGACAACGCGGCGGGAACGGTTGTGTTGCTCCTGCTGGCCCAGTTGCTGGCGGGTTACGAGGCGGCGCCCGCGATCGAGCTGGTTGCCTTCAACGGCGAGGACTACTACGCCGCACCGGGCGAGCGTCTCTATCTTCAGGAAAACGAGGACCTGTCGAAGATAAACTTTGTTGTGAATATCGACGGCGCGGGCTACCGCGAGGGCGGAACCCACTTCTCGCTGTACGAGTGCGGTGAGGAGCTGGCGCAACGGGCGCGCGAGGTGCTGAGCCGCGGTGGGCTGGAGGAAGGCCCGCAGTGGTACCAGGGCGACCACACCATGTTCGTCATGGCCGGCCGTCCCGCCATCGCGATCACCTCAGCCGAGGCGGGCGTCCTCGCATCGGCGTTCATCCACACTCCGGCAGACGCGCCGGAAATCGTGGACCCGGCAAAGCTGGCGCAGATCGCGAACGCACTGGCCGGGCTATTAAGTTAGACGCCAGGCAGCGCAACCCGTTTGGTCCGCGCTATTGCATAGGAATGGTGGCGCGCACGATTGCCCCGCGACCGCGACCGCTGTCGACCGTCAGCGTGCCGCCCAGCCGTTCCGCGCGCTCCTTCATCACCTGCAACCCCAGGTGCCCGCCGTAGTCCAGCGTGGGGTCGAAGCCGTCTCCGTCGTCTCGCACCTCGAGGCACAGGCTTGAGTCCAGCGTTTCCAGCTTGACCCATACTTCCTTCGCGCTGGCGTGCTTGCCGATGTTGTTGAGCGACTCCTGCGCGATGCGGTAGACAGCTTCCTTCACGTGCAGCGCGCAATTCGGCTCCTTGCCCAGATCGAAGTGCAGCGCAATCTGCTCGCGCACGCGCAACGGTTGCGCCTGCCGCTCGATCGCTGCGACCAGCCCATGCCGCTCCAGCGCTTCGGGCCTTAGCTCAAAGATCAGCGAGCGCACGTCCGCGAAGGCCGCATCCGCCAACCCCAGGATGTGAGCGAGAATCTTCTTGACGCGATCCGGTTGGGCCTCGACCAGCGGCAACGCCGTGTGCGCTGCCAGCGAGATCCCATAGATCGACTGCGTAACCGAATCGTGCAACTCCGCGGCCAGGCGCTGACGCTCGCTCATCGCCGCCACCAGCCGCGCCTCCTTGTACAGCCGCGCATTCTCGATAGCGACCGCCGCATGGTCGGCGAACGCCTGCGCCAGGTGCGCGTGCCAGGGCTTGAAGTGGAACGGGTCGGTATGTTCGAGCGCCAGCAGGCCGACGAGCTGATTCTTCGCCATCAGCGGCGCGACAAGCCACGCGCGGGAAGGCTGTTCGGGGCTGGGCAGCACCTGCCGAACGCGTTCCCACAACTCAGGCGAGCAGATCTCCCGCAGTGTGCGGTTCTCGAAGATGACTGCCTTCGCCGCGCTCAGGATGTCGGCAAACGGCGCGAGCGCGGCCAGGGGCACGCCCCGCCCCAACACCTCATCGCGTGGCAGCGGGCCGTCATATGCGACGATGACGGCCAGCTCACCCTGGACCATGCCGACCGAAGCGCCCGCAAAGTCGATGACCGCGCGGAGTTGCGAGAGGACGTTGCCGAGCAGCGGCTCAAGATCAAGCGTGGTCGCGAGCTCGCGCGTCACCGCCAGCAGCGCGGTCAGCTCGTTCGTCCGCTGGCGCAAGCTCTCCTCAGCTCGCTTCCGCTCCGTAATATCCCGCTGCACGCCCCACACGCGCGATAGTCGCCCCAGGTGCGGCAACCCGAGAAAACTCATGGACAGCCAGCGCTCGTTGCCTGCGCGGTCCGTCTGCGCCGCCTCGAGTTGCTCGATCCGGTAGCCGGAGCGGACGAACTGGCGGACTGCGCCGCGTGGGCCGGGACTGTTAGCGCCATCTGTCCCGCGGAAGCCAATCATGTCGCCTGCCCGTTCGTAGCCCGACATGCGCGCGAACGCATCGTTGCACTCGGCGAGATGCCCGTGCTCAAAGATATAGTCTACCTGCTCATCCTCACTCAGCGCGGTCGGCATCGGCGGCTCGATCTCGTACCGCCAGATGCCTTCGGAACTGTTCGTTACGAAGGCCCGGTAACGTTCGCCGCTCTCCCGCAGCGCGTCCTCGACCTGGCGCAGATGCACGAGCGCAACGTCCGTATTGCCGACAATCGCGTCTACCTGGTGATCCTTTAAGGCGTCGATCACCGCTTCGAGTTCGCCCAACCGCGCTTGCAGCTCTGTCACAGAGAGCGCAGCCGTCTCAGGATCGTTCATGATGCCTTTCCGGCAACGCCCAGAGCGGCAAGCACACGTTGCGTGTCGCTGAGATTGCCCAGGACCATGACTCGCGCGGGCGGGGTTCCAATGATCAACGCGGGAGTCACCAGAACCCGCTCCCTCACTGCGGCTCTGAAGTCCTTAAGAACGTCGATAATCTCCACCTCGACCCTGCCATCGAGGTAGTCAAGGCAGAGGCGCTCCAGGTTAAGCCGCGCCTGCCGCGAGTTAGGCTCGTCTCCCGCCACGAACAGACGCAGCCGCAGCATCTCATCGCCACCGGAGCCGTTTGACCCGATCGGCGCGGTGCTCATTTGGCGCCTCCTGCGGCGGTCGTCACTTCCTCCGCCGGACCATCCCCGTTCCTATCGGAACCGCGTATGCGCAGGCGCGTCGCTCGACCGGCAACGCGCATCTCTTCTTCTAACTTAAGGTTTTCGAGTTCGAGTTCCGCGGAAGCGATTTCCGCTTCAAGCTCGGCCACTTGCGCATCGCGCGCGGCCCTGCGCTGAGCAATTTGAGCTTCAAGCGCGGCGCGCTGCTGCAGCCGGCGCCGCTCTTCCAGCGCCTGCCGCGCCTCCTGCTCCTGCCGCGCCGCGCCGGTCAACGTGCCGCCCTCGCCGCCAAACACCGCCGCAATCTGGACGCCATTATCCGTAATCCGATACTCGCGGTACTGGTTCGAGTGGCGGCTGCCGCGCGACTTCAACACGAGCAGGTTGCGGTTAATCTCCCCGCCCGACTCCACGTAACGCAGGAAAATGACCGCGTCCACGAGCGACGAGATGCCCACGCCGCTGATTTCGTGTTCCTCCATAAAGCCCGCGGTTTGGTTAATCAGGATGATCGTAACGCCGCGCTCTTTGGCGACGTTGAGCAGGCGCACCAGAAAATCAAACGCAGCCTGTTCGTTGCCCATGCGACCGATGGACGAGACCGCGTCGAGGATAAGGTGCTGTGGCTGGAACTCATCCATAATGTCCACGGTCCGAATCAGGTGCTCCTCCGCGCCCATCGACTCCGGCATGGTCGCAAGCACTTTAAGGCAGCCCGCGGCGATGGCCGGCCCGAGATCGATTCCCGCGCTGAGCATGCCGGAAACCAGGGCGTCCTGCGATTCCTCAAAATCCATATACAGCACGCGGTCACCCCGCTCGCAAGCCGCGCGGGCAAAGGTGCTGGCAAGCGTCGTTTTGCCCGTGCCCGTGGTGCCTGAAATTAGCGTGCAGGAGGCGCGCCGCAAGCCGCCACCCAGGATCGCGTCAAAATCAGGTTGCCCGCTTGAAACGTGCTCACCCAGCGGCGCGTGGCCCAGCTCCAGCGCAGTCATCGGGATGAAGCGAATCCCCTTGCTTGTGATAATGTACGGGTTTTCGCTGCGCGAGAAGTTGGAGCCGCGGAATTTGATGACGCGCAGCCGTCTGGTGGAAAGTTGGTCCGCCACCCGATTGTCCAGGAAGATTACGCAGTCGGCCATAAAGTCGAGGAAATCGTAGGGGTGGATCGTCTCACCCGTCGGCGCGGCTTTGGCAGTAAGGATGACGGTCAGATTGCGGTCAGCGAGCCACTCGTGCAGGGCGTAGACCTCGTTGCGCGCCCGCCGCGGGTCATCGAACAGCCGCATCAGCATGTCGAGCGCGTCAATCACGATGCGCTTTGCGCCCATTGCGTCAGCCGCCCCGCCGATGATTGCGAGCAGCGCGCTAAGGTCAAAGCTGCCGGAGAGCACCGCCTGGGGATCAAGGCGCGCATCAAACAGGAAGAGGGACCCATCCTGCTCGTACTGCGTCAGATCCCAGCCCAGTGAGAGCGCATTCTCGCGAATGCCTTCCGCTCGCTCTTCCATCGTCAGGAAGATGCCCGGCTCGCCGCGCCGGATGCCCTCCAGCAAGAACTGGAGCGCCAGGACCGTCTTGCCAGTGCCAGGTCCGCCGCTGACCAGCGTGGTGCGCCGCGCCGGTAGGCCGCCGTGCAAAATATCATCAAGGCCGCTAATGCCGGTCGTCGCCTTCTCAATCTGAGCGCCCGCCGCTGCAACTGCCCCCCAGCCTACCGATGAAGCCATGATGACGACTCCTCTTTTGAGTTCTCGCGAAGTTGCGCAGGAAGATTCTGCGAAGCAATAAGATAGTATAAAACGTTACAATTACACCTGCAAGGGCGAAATGACGTAGCCTGACGAGTACGCCATTTGTCCTACGTAAGGGCTAGCGGATGTAAAAGAAGCGCTCCAACCACTCGCGCCGCCAGGCGAGCCGGACGCCAAACAGCCAGATGAGGGCGGCCGCAAGGATCAACGCAAGGTCCACCGGGCCAAGCGCGGCCAGCTCGAAGACCGCTCGCATCCCCGGCAGGGCCAGCACGGCAAAGAATCCGACCGCCAGGAGCGCGGCCAGCAGCGCGGGCCGCCGGTCGCCGCTCAGGACATCGCCGCCGGTCCACCAGGCCGTTGGCGGTTCCACGAAGAGAATCAGCAGCAGGCCCGTCGCGACGATGAACGCCGAAAGAGATGTCTGGCCGACGCTGACCGCCTCGCCGAAAGCCAGCGGGTTGACGATCAACTCGAACGGGCCGATGCCGGGAACGCGCAGCAGCAGCGTGCCGTAGAACACGGCCAGGCCGAGCAGGCTGGCGAACACGGCGGACGGCAGGACGAAGTGCGCCAGCCGCCGGCCGAGCGAAGTGTGCCGGTCCGCGCGGCCCGGCCGCGCCCAGAGCGCCAGCAAGACAGTGGGGATGCCCACCGTAAACAGCGTCGTCAGCGAGCCATGTCGGACGTTGATCGGGAAGATGCCGATGATCAGGGACGACATGATAATAAGCGCCACAACGGCGATGCGCGTCAGGAACAGCTTGAGGATGTCCTGCATGCCGTTGACGATCCGCTGCCCCTCGGCAACGGCAGGCGCCAGGGAAGCAAACGAGTCGTTCAGCAGCACAATGTCGGCCACCGAACGCGTCGCCTGCGTGCCTGACTGCATGGCAATGCCGAGGTTGGCCTTCTTGAGCGAGAGCACGTCATTGACCCCGTCTCCCATCATCGCGACGTAACGCCCCTGCCCGCGCAACGCGTCGACCAGCCGCTCCTTCTGCTGCGGCGTGATGCGGCCGAAGATGCTCCCCTCGCGCGCGGCCACCGCAAACTGCCCGTCGCCCATCTCGGCCAGCTCCGTCCCGGAAACCAGCTTGCCCTCCGCAAGGAAGCCCGCCTGCTTCGCCAGCGCCGCAACCGTGTCCGGGTTGTCCCCTGAGATAATCTTCGGCGTGACCCCGTTCTTCACAAAACTCTCCAGCGTCGGCTTTGCGTCCGGCCGCAATTCGTCCGCCAGACACAGCAGCGCCGCGCACTGCATCCCGGCCGGCAGGATCGAGTCGTCCCCGCAATCTTCGAGCAGGCTGCCATCCTCGTGACAGCAGAACATCAGGACGCGATAGCCTTCGCCGGCCCACGCGTCGATGCGCTTCTGCAGGGCGTCCCACTCGCCTCCGACGTATCCCCGCAGCATTTCGGGCGCGCCGAGCGCGTACAGCCCGCCGTCCGGCCCATCGAACGCCATCGCGCTCCACTTGCGCGCCGACGAGAACGGCACTTCCACGCGATAGGCTGTTTTCTCGCCGGGGAAAGCAGCCGCCAGCGCCTCGGACGTCTTGTTGCCCGCGCCCGTCGACGCCAGAATCGCGCCGAGCGCCTCCCGCACCTTCGACTCGCCCGGCCCCCCGTCCACACAGTAGGCGTCCTTGAACTGGAGTTTGTTCGTCGTCAGCGTCCCCGTCTTGTCGAGGCACAGCACGTCGACGTTGCTCAACGATTCCACCGCGTTCGCCTGCTGCACCAGCGCGCCCTGCCGCGCGATCCGCACCGCGCCGAGCGCGTACGCCACCGCGATCGCGACGAACAGGCCGTTCGGCACGAGTCCGACCACGACCGTTGCCTGCTGCACCCCCTGCGGCAGCGGCAGCGCCTTCATGATGCCGTTCAGCAGGAGCAGAATTTCGAGGTAGATGACGATCAGCAGGAGCACGCGAATCGTCAGGTTGATCTGCTGCTGGAGCGGCGTCAGGATGCGGCGGTACGCGCGCGCCCCCGCGGAAAGCTGGCCCGCAGCGCTCTCCTGCCCCACCCGCGTCACGGTGAAGTAGCCCGCGCCGCTGGCGCAGTACGAGCCGGAGTAGACCTCGTCGCCCGGCCCCTTGCGCACCAGGTCCGACTCGCCGGTCAACTGCGATTCGTCCACCTGGAACGCGCCGCTCAACACCTTCCCGTCGACGAGCACCTGGTCGCCCGGACTGAGCTTGACCGTGTCGCCGATCACCAGTTCTTCCGGCGCGACCTGCCGCTCGCCGCTATCGCGCACCACCATCGCATACGGCCGCGTCAGGAGCGCGATCTGGTCGAGCATGCGCTTGGCGCGAATCTCCTGCACCACGCTCACAACGACGTTGGTCATAATGACGCCGACAGAAATCAGCGCGTCGGTGGGCCGGCCGACAAGCACCAGGCCGATGCCGAGCAGGAAGATGGCATTGTTGATGAACGTGAAAACGTTCTCGCGGACGATGCGCCAGTAAGAGCGGCCCGAAGGCGGCGGGGGCGGGTTGCCCTGCCCCGCCGCGCGCCGCGCGGCAGCCTCTGCGTCGGTGAGGAAGGGAATGTCGGCCATGACCTAAGCCGTTCTCCCGCGTCGCAAGGCTATGATGTCTTCCCGCCACGCAAGGACAATCGGGTCCGAAGCCGGATCGCCGCCCTCATGCCGCACGCGCCACTTGCGCAGCGCCAGCTCGTTCTGCGCGTTGACGATCCGCCGCCCGGCCGCGCCCTCGAAATGCGGGATCGCGCGCAACCCCCACCCCCGCTCGGCCCGGATCAGCGCATACTCTTCCGGTGTCACCGCCGTCCCCACCTCTTCCGCCAGCTCCGCCTCGATCACCTGCCGTTCCCAGCGCCCGCTCTCCTGCAACAATTCGGCCGCCGCCGCATAGAACAGGCCCAGCGTGAAGAGCGCGCCCGCGGCCATGCTCAGCCACAGCGCGGCGGTCGGCATGTCGGCCACCGCCACGTTCACCAGGCCCAGAAACGCGCTCAACATGCCCGCCACGCCAATCGTCAGCGTGTTCTGGACGAGGTGGCCGGCCAGCGCGATCAGGATAAAGGCGATGGGCGCGACGATCTTCATCCAGCGCGCGCCCGTTTGCCGCGCGAGCCCGAACCCCGCGCCCATCAGCGCGGCAAAAAGCGTGTGGCTGTTGAGCCCCAGGAAATAAAAGCGCGCCGCAAGCTGCTGGCCGAACGCCAGCGTGCCGGTCCGCAGAAAGCCGTCGGTGACGTAATATGCCGTCTCCGCCACGAGGAACCCCAGCCCCACCAGCGCGCCGTAGACAATGCCGTCGCGCACCGAATCAAATTCCGCGGCGAGAAAGACCACGATCACGACGATGGCGAGCAGCTTGTGCAACTCCTCAAACAGCACCGGCACAATCGCGCGGCCGAAGCCGAGCTTGAGGATTTCATCGGACGCGATCCGGGCCAGTGGCGTCGTAGACTGGCTGAGCGGATCGAACGAGCGCGCGTCCGCGGGCGTCAGGCCGAGCGACTGAAGCAGGCCCGCGCCCGAAGGCCCGGCAAGAAGCAGCGCCAGCCCCATGCTGATGACCATGCCGAACAGAAACACGCCGAAAAAGACGACGGGCGTCTCGCGCTCGCGGCGGTCGAGCCACCAGATGAAGCCGAGCGCGGGCAGCGCCAGCGCGGTTGCGGCCAGCAGCGCCAGAAAGAAGACAGCGGGCGCGCGCGACGGCTGTTGGCCGAGCCACAGGCCATAACCGAAGAGGCTTGCGACGAGCAGCAGGCCCATAGTGGCGAGAAAAGCGAGCGCAACGGGCGTCCGGCGCAGCGGCGACGCCGCAACCGAGCGCGCCAGGGATGCGGGCAACTGTGGCATAAGTCCCTCCGGGGCGGGTTAGCGCTTCAGCGACGCGGCGATAATAGCACGCGGCAGCGGGACGCGCAACGCCACCCTGCCAACGGGTGTGGTTCAAATTCTTGCGCGGGGGAGTGTCTGGACCACGAAGACGCGAAGTCGACGAAGGGCGCGAAGCGCGAAGCGTCTTCGTGGTCCAGACACTCCCCCGCGCATGTGGATCCCATTTCCGAAATCCCCTTGACTTCCCCTTAGAACATATGTTATACTAAAGGTAGTAGGACAAAAAAATATCGCTCTTGGCAAGGCCCGTGCGGTTCGTAGTAACCGGCGCACGCGCCGCCGCTTCAGCGCCCGTGGTTCGTAGTAGGCGCTTCAGCGCCCGTGGCCCATAACTTACCCCCTCGACACGAGGGGGGCGTGCGCATCATCTTCGCCAAATCGGCGCATTTGCGGAAAATCGTTGCGCGAAATCGCGCAAAATTCCACGGCTCGCCGCACCGTAACAGAATCGAAACAAAGCGCCAAAAACGAAAACTGTTGCGGAACATCGCAAAATGTTCCGGTTGAGCGCCTGAGCCGCTGCTTTAGCTCGAAAATCAGCGCAGTGCTCCTCAGCGACCAAAGGCTTATCAAGCGAGTATGAATAAACAGGCGGAGCAAGATGAAAAGCGAATTGTGCTATAATACACGCTATGGACGTCGTGGCTCGTTTCTTCAACGAGAACCTGGTCTTCGTCTATTTCTTCTACGGGCTTGCCTTCTTCGGCCTCGGCCTGGTGGTCCTGCTCGAATCGGGCCGCGCCTCGGAGTTCCGCTTTGCGCGCGCGCTGGCGCCCCTGGCCTGGTTCGGCCTCGTCCACGCCGCGCACGAGTGGACCGAGATGTTCATCATCTTTGCGGACGACCGCGCGACCGGCGTCCCACTGCTCCTCATCGAAACCGTCCGCCTCGGCACGCTCGTCGTGTCGTTCCTGCTGCTGCTAAACTTCGGTCTGCGGCTGCTGCCGGGCGCCGAACACCGGCCGCGCGCCTCGCTCTCCCAGACGCTGGGCATCGGGCTGCTATGGCTGTTGGCGGTCATCTTCGTCGCCTGGCGTTTTCGCCCCGACCTGCGCGGCTTCACCGCAGCCGCGGACGTGCTGGCGCGCTACAGCCTGGCGATCCCCGGCGCGCTGCTGGCCGCGTGGGCGCTGCTGCGGGAGCGCCGCGACTTCCACGAACGCGGCATGAGCCAGTACGGCGGGTCGCTCTTATGGGCCGGGCTGGCCTTCATCGTCTACGGCGTGATCGGGCAGGTTTTCGTCAGGCCGAGCATCGTCTTCCCGTCGCAGACCATCAATTCGGCCCTTTTCACAGAGCTGTTCAGCATCCCGATTCAGCTCGTGCGCGGGCTGGCGGCGGGCGGCATCGCATTTCACCTGGCGAAGGCGCTGCGCGCGTTCGAGGCGGAAAGCCGCGTACGGCTGGCCCGCGCCAACAAGGCGCGCATCGAGGCGCAGGCCGCCGCGCTGGACGCCAAGCAGCGCCGCGCGGACGAGGTCGAGGCGCTGAACACGGAATTGCGCGCCATTGCCGGCGAGCTCGCCGCGCTGGTCGACATGTCCCGCATCCTCGCGTCGACCTTCGACCTCAAGCAGATGGCCGGCGAGGCGCTGCGCCACATGGTGCGCAGCTTCCCGCGCGCTTGCTGCGCGGTGGTGTTCCTGCGCCGGCCCGACGGCGGCTACGAGCTGCTGCGCGCCTACCGCCGGCCGGAAGCGCCAGTCCCCGTGGCGCCGCCGCCCGTGACCGAGTTATGCGTGCGCGCGGGC
>CAZPTI010000006.1:0-48873 GCA_964588925.1 uncultured Anaerolineales bacterium
CGCTGATCGTCCAGCGGCTCTGGCCGCGCCGCGGCCGCGGCCGCCATCTCCACCACGAAGAGCGGGTTGCCCTCGGAGCCGCGGCGTAGCGGCTCGGCTAACGCAGGGTCGAGCGTCCTGCCGATCACCTGGACGGCCAGCGCGAAGATGTCGTCGCGCCCCAGCGGACCCAACTCGATCTCCGCCAGCAGGCCGTTTCGACGCAGGCTCGTCATCAGCGGGGCCAGCGGCTGGTCCATCGCCATGTCCTCGACCCGCGCGGTGGCAACGACGAGCAGCGGGCTACGCGCACTCCACCGCAGCAGGAAGTGCAGCCAGTCAAGCGTGTCGTGGTCGCACCACTGGATGTCATCGAGAACGAGGAGAATCGGCAGAGGGGAGGCCGCCGTCAGGCTTGTCGCAGCGGCCCCGCCGCGCCGCTCGCCGCATGATTTGCCCCAGCCGAGCACCGCGTGGGCCAGCGCCTCAAACAGACGGTGCCGCTCCCACTCCGCCTCCAGGCCGCGGCCATCGCCGCCCGCATCCGGCAGGATACGCGCGATTTCGCTGCGCCAGGGCGGGGGCAGGTTCGGCAGAGGACGGCTGCGCAGCCAGGTCACAACCGGGCCGTATGGCAGGCCGCCCTCGGCCGCGTAGCAACGCGCCACCGCTACCGGGTGCTTCTGCCGCGCCACCCAGTCCACCAGTTCTTCGGCCAGGCGGCTCTTGCCGATCCCGGCTTCGCCCGTCAGGAGAAGGAGGTGCGGGTGCCCCCCGACCGCCGCCTCCCACGCGGCCATCATTGCGGCCCACTCGCTCTGTCGCCCGACCAGCGCGGGCGCCGCGCTCTGTGGCGCGGGATTGCCGGATTCCGGGCCGGCGAGCAACCGGGCGTACAACTGTTGCGTGGCCGGCGACGGGTCGACGCCGACCTCGCGTCGCAGCGCCGTGGCGAAGGCATGATACGCGCGGAGCCCGGCGGCCCGGTTCCCGGCGAGAAGCTGGAGCCGCAGCACGCGGCGGCAGTGCGTCTCGCACAGTGGGTCCTCGCGCAGCAGCCGCTGGGCGTGGCCGAGCGCAACCTCAAACTCGCGCGCCTCCTCCGCCTCCTGCGCCAGCCGATCTAATGCGCGCAGGTACATCTGCCGCAACCGTTCGCGTTCGGGCATGATCCAGTCGCCGTAGCATTCCGGTAGCAGATCCCCGCAATAAAGCTCGACCGCGCGTTCGTACTCGCCCGTCTCGACAGCCCGCTCGAAATCGACCGCATCGAGAACATATGGCACATGCGGCTGCCACAGGAGCACCTGCCCCTCGCAGCGCAGACAACAGTCGGAGTGGGGCAGGGCCTGGCGGAGCAGGTGCACGAGGTTGCGCAGGTTGGTGCGCGCCTGCTCTTCCGATGAATCGGGCCACAGCATAAAGGCGAGGTGTTGGCGCGGCTGGGGCGCGCCGCGGTGGACGATCAGGTAGGCGAGGAGCGCGCGCAGGCGCGGGGAATGAACGGCGGTGACTCGCTCGCCGTTATAGGTCAGGCTGAATTCGCCCAGGAGTTGAATATGCAGGCCGTCAGTCATGCGCACTCCTGGCGAACTACCGAATGCGCAACCATGCCCGATTGTGTTCCTTTGCGCGGCGCTTGTCTAGGACTTATATCTCTCCCTCAGGGCGCGGTTCGGGAAGTTGCGCCGCGAGAAAGTCGTCCAGGAAGGCTGCCAGCGCGGACCATCCCTGGAAGTAGGCGCTGCGGCCTGTCAGCGCGTGCTGCACCCGGCCCCGCCACGCAACCGCCCCGTCACCCTGCTCCTCGGCCCAGAGGCGCAACATGAAGAGCTCGGATTGCCGTGCATGCGGTGTTTTATCCATGCGAGCCTCCTCGATGCGGCAGGGGCGCAACGGCGCAAGCCGATCACGCGGAAACACTTTCGCGCAATAAGCGTTTCAAAAGCGTTTTGAAACCGACAAACCCGGCGCCTGAGTCGAACACCGCCATCGGAATGCGGTCACTTAGAGTGTCGCCGTTTGACAGCGTTTCATGGAAATCATCCGGCTTTCTGCCAAAACGAGACGGTTCTAAAACGTCGGGGATGATAAAGTCGTCCCCAGTCCGCAAGCAGAACGCGCTGGGGGCGACAAGTGATGCGAGAACTGGCCGGAGCACCGCGATACACCCTGCCGATCTTTCTGATTCTGGCGTACGGCCTGAGTTGGTGGAGCGCGCCCCTTGCCAACGGGCAAATCCTCCCCTACGGTCCAACGGTTGCGGCCGTGACCGCGCTTGCGCTTACCGGGGGAGCAACTGAACTAACTCAGTTCTGGCGCCGCGTCACCCTCTGGCGCGTACGGATAACCTGGTACGTCGCAGGCCCGGCCCTCATTGCGGCCTGCCATGCCGCGGCGCTCGGCGGCCTGCTTCTGCTGGGCGCGCAACCAATCAGCGCGCCCCATCTGACCTCCGGGACAACCCTCGAGTTGCTGCTGATCGGTGGCTACTGGGAGGAGCCAGGCTGGTCCGGCTACCTCCTGCCGGCGATGCTTCACCGGTTCGAACAGCATCCGCGCAAGCATCTGATGGCCGCGCTAGTCACCGGGGCGTTCCGGTGCTTGTGGCATCTGCCGCTCGTCATCTACGGCCACATCCTGTGGTTCGACGCGTTCGTCTTCGTCCTGGCGTTCCAGGTGTTGGTTGCCTGGGTGTTCTATCAAAGCGGCGGGAGTGTGCCTGCGGTCATGGCCCTCCACCTGGCGACAAACCTGCTCGGGGCATTCACGTATCCGCTCTTCAGCGGCGCGGAACGCGCAACATACCTCGCCCTGTTCACTGCCGCAGCCGCGCTTTGCGCGGTCGCCCTGATTGCGCGGGGCCGCCTCGTTGCGCCGAAAGACGCGCAAGAGGTCACCGTGGTCGATGGGCCTCGATATCGCAGAACACGCGCCTGACCCGACTATCGCACGCCGCGATAGCGCATCAAACGTGATCCGCAAGAATACGCAAAAGGAGGTATACCATGAGCAGCAACATCGTTCAGATCAACTTCAACTTCGCAAGCACGCGATCCGAGTACGAGGTCGCGTGTTTGCCGAGCGCGCCGCAGCTTGCGAGCATGCCCGGCCTGAACTGGAAGATTTGGCTGATGAACGAAGCCGACCGCGAAGGCGGCGGCCTCTACCTGTTCGACGACGCCCAGATTGCCGAGAGCTTCGCGCAACAGATTGCCGAGGTGCTGGCCGAAATGGGCTTCGCCAACATCAGCATCAAGCTTTTCGAACCGATCGAGACGCTGACGGCTATCACGCGCGGACCCGTTGCGCCGCGCGCAACGACCTTCGGGCAAATGGCCGCAGGCGCACTGGCCGCAGTCCCGACAATCTCGCCTGTTGCGGCGCGGAAGCAGATGGAGCGCGACCCGCGCACGCTGGTGATCGACGTGCGCGATGCGGCGGATATCGCGCAGACAGGCACAATCCCCGGCGCGATCAACCTCTCCTACGGCGCGCTGACCTACCTCGCCGACAACAAGGTGCCGGAAAGCTGGCGCGACCCCCGGCTGGCGGACCGGTCACGCCCCATCATCACGACCTGCATCCTCGGCCCGCTCGGCGCGCTCGGCGGCAAGCTGCTCACCGACATGGGTTTCAGCGACGTGAAAATCCTGGAGGGGGGCGTGCAGGGGTGGATCGAGGCCGGGCTGCCGGTGGCAAAGAACGGCGCGGATTGAGCCTGCCGACGAAGCCGCAGTGACCGGGAGGCCGCTATGGATGCGCAGACGATATGGGGAATTGCCGGCAACTCGGCGGAAGTCTACGAAAGCTGCTTTGTCCCGACGCTCATCGCACCGTGGGCTGCCAACACATTGGCGCTGGTCGAGCCCGGACCCGCCGCGCGCCTGCTGGACGTGGCCTGTGGCACTGGCGCGGTAACGCGTCACGCCGCGCAGGTTATTGGTCCGGCTGGCCGCGTGGTCGGCCTGGACATCAGCCCGGAAATGTTGGCGGTTGCTCGAAGGGCGAACAACCACGTAGCCGCCGCCATCGAGTGGCGCGAGGGCTCGGCCGACGCTCTGCCCTTCGATGACGGCTGCTTCGACGCGGCAGTCTGCCAGTTAGGGCTGATGTTCTTCCCTGACCGGGTCGCCGCGCTGCGCGAGATACGCCGGGTGCTGGCGCAGGGCGGACGTCTTGCCGTGATGACCTGGGGCGCACTGGAGCGATGCCCGGGCCATGCCGCGATGGCTCAGGTCTGGGGTAAACACTTCGGCGCCGAACAGGCCGCCAAATTCCAGCCGATGCACTCCCTGCATGACCCGGCTGAGGTGCGCGGGCTGTTGGAGGCCGCTGGCTTCACGCAGGTCGAAATGCGCGTGCAGCCCGGGCACGCGCATTTTGCCTCTACGCCTGCGCTGGCATGCAGCTACGGCTCGCTCGCCGGACTGGAGACGGACGCTGCGACGCGCGATGCGCTTTGCGACGACCTGTCGCAACTGCTGCGGGATTACTGCGACGACGATGGGCTGGACTACCCCATCGAAGCCGTGCTTGCGCGCGCTTGCCGGGGAGACGAAGTCTATTGATAGCGAAGTGGGGGGTACGCTCAAGGACTTCCATGCAAGAAAAGGAGACGAATGACGTCCAATCTTGAACAGAACAAGGCCCTCGCGCGTCGCGAGCAAGAGGCTTTTTGGGCCGGAGGCGACGCAGCGATCGCGGATGAACTGTTCGCCCCGCAGGTTACGGAAGGCAACGGGCGGGTAGTCAGTCCTTCTGACCTGGTCGCCCAGATGCGCATGCAGCGCGCGGCTGCACCCGACGCGCAGATTCGCGTGCTGGATCAGGTTGCGGAGGGGGGATCGGGTTGTCACGCGGCTGGAGGTCATCGGCACGCAACTCGGCGACTGGCAGGGCATCCAGCCGACGGGCAAAGGCTTCGTCATGCCAGGGCTGGTGATGCGCCGCATCGCTGACGGCAAGATCATCGAACGGTGGGACAGCCTGGACTGGCTCGCCACGTTCCAGCAGCTTGGGTTGATCCCGGCCATGTGAAGACACAGGGCGAGCCGCCCCGGCATCCAGTCCGCCACAGGGACTATGCCGGGCTGCGCGGCCAGCGACAGGCGACAATCTCTGAGTTTGCGCGCAATCCGGGCGCGGGCGCGCTGGCGCGGCGAGCCCTGCGCCACCTCGCCCCTGCTGCGCGCCCCCCTTGCCACAGAGATTTATCACGTCACGACCCTGCCGGCCTTCCGCGACCGTGGGCTCGCAAGGCGCTAACCCTGGCCGCCACGCAATCCGCCTGCCGCGCGGGGTTCCGGGCGCAGAGTTGCCGGAGGGAGAAGCACCATGATCATCGCGCCTATCTTCGCCGCGCTGGCTTTAGCCATTCTGGCAGGCGCAGCCCTCTGATGGCAGGCATATGTGGGCCTGTACGCGGGCAACGGCGCCGGCGTGACCACCGCGCAGCTTCAGGGGTTCGACGCGCTCGGCAACCTGCTCTGCTCTGTGGAAAGCGCGGCCGTCCCGGACGGCCACACGCGGTTTCTGGGTTTCCATGACCCCGGAGCGGCTATCGCCAGCGTCGCGCTGACTTACCTCTCGACGCAGGCCGAGTCGCTGGACGACCTCCACTTCAGCGCCGCAGCGCCTCCCACCGGAACCCCATCCGCCACGCCGACGGCCACGCGCACCCTGACGCCCACCGCCACGCGCACCCTTACAAGCGCCGCCACCGCCAGCCCGACCCGCACGCGCACGCCCACCCCGAGCCGCACGGCCACGGCCACCGCGGTCAAGGTGGACCTCGTGGCGACGGGCCTGGAGGTGACACAGGCGGCGCAGGACTTGAACAACAGCGTGCGCCTGGTGACGAAAAAGCGCACCTTCGTCCGCTTCCATGCGCGTTCGGGCCTCGGCGGCGCCGTCCCGGCCACGGCCAGGCTCACCGTCTATCAGGGGACGAAATCGACCGTGCTCACGCCCATCAACGGCGCAAGCGGGAAGATCATCATTCCGGCCAACCCGGCGCGCGGCGCCGTCGGCCAGTCCTTCCTGTTCGAGCTGCCGTATGAGTTCCTCTCCGGCACACTCCACCTGCATGCGGAGGCAAAAACGCTGGCTGGCGCAACCGACACCAACCCGGGCAACAATGCACCTGACCATCGTCAGCTTCGAAAGCGCGCCCGCGCTGGATATCGTGGTCTGGCGCGTGATCTACAAGTTCGACGGCGCCACCTATTACACCCCTGCCACGCACATCATGAAGATGATCGACTGGCTGCGCCGCGCCTATCCCACCCACAAGATCAACTTCTACATGCGGGACCTCAACTGGGGTGCGTTCAAGCGCAAGTGGGTGGAGGATCCCGACACCGGCAAGGGGAGCTGGCAGGCAACTTCTCCCACCTGCAGCCAGCTCAATCTCGTGTTACAGTCGCAGTGGAACTTCGACAGAATCACCGGCAAGATCTCCAAATCCACCCGCTACGCCCGGACCCTATGCCATCGTCCTGCGTGGCGCGGGCGGCGGCGAGCTCGCGCGCTATCCGTTCACCCCGGCCGAGATGCACGGCGGGCCGCGGCCGCAACAGTCCGACGAACGTGATGTGGAACTGCTCAACATGAGCGAGCTGGTCCCCTACGTTGCCGGCACGATGCAGGTCGACATAGAGAGGCCGGGCGGCGGTGCGCTTAAGACGGTCACCGCCGGCGCGACCGGTCCGACGGTTACGCTGCTAACGCCGAACGGCGGCGAAACGGTGACCGACGACCCGGTGACGGTGACGTGGAGTGCGGCGGATGCGGACGGCGACTCCCTGACCTTCGCGGTGCAGTACACAGCCGACGACGGCGTCACCTGGCAGATGCTCGCCGGGGGGATCACAGAGAGTGCGGTCCTGATCCCGCGCGCCAACCTGACCGCCTCCGGCGCCGCGCGCTTCCGAGTGTGGGTCAGCGATGGCATCCACACCGCGCGCGACGTATCGGACACAACGTTCGTCGTGCCCAACCTGCCCCCTGTTGTGACCATCTGGCGGCCCGGTGGCGGCGCTGTCTTCGTGGCCGGGCAAACCATCGGCCTGACAGCAGACGCCTATGACGTCGACGACGGCGACCTGGACGCGCAGGCGCAGTAGCATTCCAACCTGGACGGCTTCCTGGGCAGCGGCGCGGAGTTGCCTGTGGCCGGGCTCAGCCTCGGCGCGCATACGATCACCGTCACGGCGACGGATGGTCAAGGCGCATTCGCCTCCGCCTCGGTGCAAGTGACGATCCGGCCGGAGGACGATCTACCTCTGCGGCAGGGGTTCCTGCCACTGCTGCGCTGAAACTTCTAGTTCCAGCTCCCTCTCACCACCCCGGCAAACGATCTCCAAACGACCGGCTTGCTATAGTAGGGCAATCTTGCAGCAAGCCGGTCACACGATACAAGCAAGCAGTGATAAATAACTGCGCTCATGGGGCGTCGCGCCCCACCACACCGAGACTGAAAGGAGCCTCGTCTGATGAGACACCTGGAGTGCTGTGTGTGCCACCAGCCGCTTCCCCCGGACGCGCCGCATCTTGGCAACCGCGCCTATTGCGCCAGGCACTGGGCCGCGCTGAGCCACGAACGACCGGGCATCTGGCGCTCAGGAGCGCTGCACGTTGCGGCTGCGGTGGCGTTCGCCGTCATCGTCGCGCTCGTCGCACGCGCGACGCAGCCTGCGCTGGAGGGTCCCGGCCTGCTCATCGCCGGCATTGCGCTGGCGTTGGTTCCGGCTGCCCTCTGGCTCGCGTTCTTCTACGCGCAGGACCGGCTGGAACCGGAGCCGAAGGGCCATGTGCTCGGCGTCTTTGCGCTCGGCGCGCTGCTTGCCAGCGCGGTGGGCATCCCCGTCCTGCGCGACCTCTTTCGCGTCCAGGATTGGCTGGGCCGCAGCCTCCTCGTAAACCTGCTCGGCTCGATCCTCGTTGTTGGCTTTGTCCAGGAATTCCTGAAGTACGCGGCGGTGCGCTACAGCGTGTACCTCCTCCCCGAATTTGACGAGCGGTTCGACGGCATCCTCTACGGCGCCGCGGCCGGGCTCGGCTTCGGCACTGCGCTCAACATCCACTACGTCGTGTCAAGCGGCGGCGTCAATCTGGCCGCCGCAGCGATCCAGGTCGTCGTCACCGCGCTGGCGCAGGCCAGCTTCGGTGGCGTCAGCGGCTACTTCCTTGGCCGCGCGAAGTTCGAGGAGGAGCCCGTGTGGTGGCTGCCGGCCGGGCTGGCCCTGGCCGCGATCCTGAACGGCGTCTTCACCGTCGCGCTCGGCAACCTGACGCGCTCCGGCTCCGCCCTGAGCGGGCAGACCACGAACCCGTGGTACGGCTTGGCGCTCGCCGCGATCATTGCCGCCGTGACGCTGGCTGCGCTGATCGGCCTGATGCGCCGCTCGAACCGGCTGACCCTCTCTGGCGCGGACGCGGCATGAGCGAGCCGGGAACACACTTCCGAATGAACGCAGGAGCACAGAGCATATGACAGCACTTCCTGAACGCAGCCGCGCGGACCGCCGGGCCGACTGGGCGGTTATCCTCACCCTTGCCGTGGCCCTCGCGCTGGGCGCCGCCGTGATGGCGTTGGCGCAGGGCGAGCGCGCGACGTACAGCAACCCCGAAGCGGGTCTGACCGTCCAGTACCCGCAGGACTGGCTGCTCAAGCCCGCGGAAGGACTCGCTTTCCAGGCCGTTGCGCCCGAATCGGGCAACTTCAAGACCACATACCAGGTCCGCACGCTACCGATTACGGCAACCGATGCGATGACCTCAACCCTGGCACTGGCTTTAAACAATCTGGCGCTCACGCGCGGCCAGCGCGAAACGGCGTTCCGCCTCTTCGAAGTCAGTGAGGCCGCGCCGGTGCGCGGCGCGCCGGCTGCTGAGGCGAGCTACGTCTACGTGGCGAAGCCCGCCGACCTCTTCGCCGAGCGCATGCCCGCGGTCGCGCGCGGGCTCGACATCGCAGTCGCGCGCGGCAACCGCGCCTATGTCTTCACGCTCCTCGCAGAGGACGACGCTTTCGATGCAGCCGAAGACGCCTTCCGCCGCTTCGTCGACTCGGCCGCGATCCAGTAACGCTCGCTCGCGGAAAGGACCGCCAGTATGAAACGCAGCACTCGTTGGCTCAATCTGTTCCTGATCTTCGCGCTCCTTCTCGGCGGCGCAGCGCCGGCCGCATTCGCCTCGCTAGATAAGCCGGGTCGGCTCAAGATCATGCCCGCGGTGATCCAGGTATGGTGGCTCTTCGAGGGCAAGGACGGGATGCAGGGCATCGGCACCGGTTCCGGCACGCTCGTCTCCGCCGACGGGCTGATCCTGACGAACCACCATGTCGCGTTCCCCGAACCCGACCAGGGCGTCACCCACCTCGGCGTGGCGCTGACCGTTCGGTCCGACCGGCCCCCGCAGCCCGCGTACGTCGCCACGGTCGTCGCGGACGACGAGGATCTGGACCTGGCCGTCCTGCGCATCAGCCACGACCTTAATCTGCGGCCGGTCCGCCCTGCCGAACTCAACCTGCCGTTCGTGCCGCTCGGCGATTCGGACAGCCTGGACGTGGGTGACGAAATCAACATCTTCGGCTATCCGGGCATCGGCGGCGACACGGTGACCTTCACGCGCGGGGTCGTCAGCGGGTTCACCCGCGACGCTGGCATTCAGGGTCGAGCCTGGGTCAAGACCGACACCACCATCGCGGGCGGCAACAGCGGCGGCACCGCAGTTGACGAGGCCGGCGCGCTGGTCGGCGTGCCCACGCGTGCGGGCGCCGGCGGAGATGCCGCAACCGTCGATTGCCGGCCGCTGGCCGACACAGACCGCAATGGCCGGATCGACGACGCAGATTCCTGCGTGCCGATCGGCGGCTTTCTCAACGCCTTGCGGCCGGCCAACCTTGCGCGGCCCCTGGTCGAAGCGGCCCGCCGGGGGGTTGCCTACAGCAGGGACAACGACCGGGCGCAACCCGCGCCTGCGGCAGCCGCAACGGGCGAGCCGCGCTTCTACAACGTGCTCTTTGCGCCGGGCGTGAGCGACTCCGAGCAACCTGCGGCGGTGGTCGACCGGCTCCCCTCCGGCAGCCGCAGCCTGTACGTCTTCTTCGATTACGAGAACATGGCCGACGGGATCCCGTGGGAGGTGCAGGTGTCCTTCAACGGCGAGCAGCAGTCGGACTGGGGGATGCCGGAGGACGCGTGGAGCGGAGGCGCATCCGGCAACTGGTGGATCGGCTGGAGCGACGCGCAATTTGCCGATGGCCGTTACGGTTTCCAGTTCGTGGTGGACGGCCGCCCGATTGCGGAAGCGGCGATCGAGGTTGGCGGCAAAGCGCAATCGGCGCCTTCGTTCTCCAACATTGTCTTCAGCGATAAGGCGACCCGCGACGGGGCGCCCGCCGAGCCCGGCCGGCTGTTCCCCGAGGGCGTCAGGGAGCTGTACTGGTCGGTAGACTATGCCAACATGACGCGCGGCAACCAGTGGACGCGGTCGTGGCTGCTCGACGGCGAAGTCGTGAGCACCAAAACGGAGGCGTGGCGCGAGGGGGCAAGCGGCGCCCTGAACAGCGCCTTGACCGCGGACGACGGCCTGCCCGCGGGCGCGTGGCGGCTGGAACTGGCGATCGACGGAAAACCGGCCGCACGCGCGGACTTCACCATAGCGGGCGCGGAGGGCGGCGCGCTCTTCGATCCGTTCGTCTTCTCCGACGACGTGGACCAGGAGACCGGCAAACCGCGCTCCACCGGCGACCATTTCCCGGTCGGGACCAGGGCGCTGTATGTCCTCGGGGCGTATCGCGGCATGCAGGACGGTCTGAGGAGCGTCAGCCGCGTCTACTTGAACGGCGAATTGGTCGTCGAGTCGCCCTTCGAGTGGTCCAACGAGTTCTACGGCGGCGCCAACGGCACCTGGTGGAACGTCATCCATGCCAACGGCAATGAACTGCCTGAGGGCGAGTACACGCAGGAGCTGATCATCGAGGGCGAGGTGGCGCAGCGGGGCAGCGCGCGGGTGGGCGCAGGCGGCAAGACCGCTCCCGCGCCTCAGCCGGCTGCTGCGTCGAACGGCGCGCAGGTGCGCGGAGTCATCACCGACGCGGACACCGGACGCCCGATTCCGGGGGCCTTCTTCATCGTCCTCAACCCCGGGATCAAGGTTGCCGCCTTCCAGTGGACCGAGGCCGAGGTTTATACGATGGCCGAGACCGACCGGCAGGGCGCGTTCCGTCTGCCACGGGCGCTCGAACGCGAGCAGTGCTATGGCCTCGTAATCGGCGCGGAAGGGTATTGGCCGCACACCGAGGATGATGTGTGCGTGGGGCCCAACACGCCCGCCGACGCCGAGTTGGCCCTTCAGTTGAAGCGCCGCTAGGAACATCCGCCATGCTGTACTCGCTCGAACAGACCCTGGCGAACCGGCCGCCGCTGACCACGATCCGGCACGACGCGCCGCTGCTGGATGCCTTCCGCCTCATCATCGAGCGGCGTCTGGGGCAACTGCCCGTGGTCGATGCCGAGGGCCGGTTGCGCGGAATCGTTTCGCAGCAAACGCTGCTCGGTCTCTACGCAATGACCGACGGCGCGCTCTCCCTGTTCGACCTGCAAGTCGTGGACGCGATGGAGCCTGCGGTGACGCTCACGCCGCAGGACGACCTGCTTGCCGCGGTGGACCGGCTGCGCCAGCGCGGGACGTACGCGGTGGTCGTGGCGGACGGGCCGCGCCCCGTCGGCATCCTGACCGGGAAGGACATGTCGGTCTTCTTCCGCTCGCTGTTCGAGGGCATCCTGCTCGTTGAGCGGGTCGAACGCTACTTTGCCGCGGCGATCCGCTCGGTCTACCCCACGGAAGCGGCGTATAACCAGGCGCTCATCGCTGCCTTCGGGCCGGACAAGGCCGACCCGACCAGGCCGCAGAACGCCGGCCGCGAGCTGAGCCTGACCGACATGACGTACCTCGTGCGCGATGACGACAACTGGCCTCAGTTCGCGGCGCTCTTCGGCAACCGAGACTACTTCCGCAAGCTAATGGACCAGACGCGGTATGTGCGCAACCAGATCGCGCACTTCGACGGCCATGTTGACGCGCTGGAGATGGACACGCTGCGCCGGGCGGTGACGTGGTTGGAGAACCGTCTGGAACTGTTCGCGCAGCCGTCGGGCGCACCGGGAGAACGTGTGGATGGTATTCAGGCCCTCGCCGCAGTGGTGGCCGGGCGCAAGCCGCCCGTTTGTGTCGGGCCTGACGCGCTATTACGCGATGCGCTGCGCGTGATGATCGAAAACCGTTTCGGCCAGTTGCCGGTGCTCGACGAGCGCGGGCGCCTGCTCGGCCTGGTGTCGCAGCAGTCGATCCTCCGGTCCTACTACCACACCGAAGGGCTGGTCGACCTGCTCGGCCTCCCTGTGGCGCACTGTGTGGAGCCTGTCGACGTCCTGCACCCGAGCGACGATCTGTTCAAAACCGCCGATCTGCTTGCGCAACCAGGAGTGCGCACGCCCGTAGTCGTGGAGGACGACCGGCCGGTCGCGATCCTGACCGGCAAGGACATGACGCATTTTTTTCGCTCGCTCTTCGAGGGCATCATCCTCATCGAGCGAATCGAAATCCGCCTGCGCGACCACGCCGCCGCGGCATTCCCCGACGCGGAAGCGCTCAATGACGCCGCGCGCCGTGTCTTCGGACCGGGCCCCAGGAACCCGGAGTACGCGGCTCGTAACCCGAAACACTTCACCTTCGCCGACCGGATGCTCTTCATGTGCGACAACGACATCTGGCCTGTGTTCGCGCCCGCCCTGGAATCGCGCGAGGTCTTCATGCAGCTCATGGATCGCGCGCGCCGGGTGCGCAACGCCCTGATGCACTTCCGGGGCAACCTCAGCCATTCGGAACTGGACGCGCTCCGCAAAGCCCATTCCTGGCTCAGCCAGCGCCCCCTCTCAGGACCAGCCGCGTTGCCACCGCCCCCGGATGACGGGCCGCCGCGCGGCTCCGGCAGCAACCCCTACGGCGCAGTCATGGCGCGCAAGGCGCGCACCCTGTCAGCAGGATCGACCGAACCTTCAACACCATAAAGGAGAACTGACCATGCCAATGTCCATCAACCGTAGCAACCCGACCATCGCGGAGATTCTCTCCCGCGCGGTAAGTGATCCGACGTTCCGCGATCAACTGCTGAACGACCCGGCCGTCGCGCTGGCCGCGTACAACCTGTCCGCCGAGGAGCGCGCGGCGCTATCCGACCGGGCCACCACCCGGCAACTGGTGCAGGACGCCGGCGGGTGACGCGTTGCGGCCGGGTCGCATTGGCCGCGCCCGGCCGCAACATCGCGCCAAACCGCTTATCTGCGATACGCGCCCGCGTCCGGCAGGGCCGCCAACGCAGCCTCTACTTCCGCGGCCAAAACCTCCGACTGGGTCGCCTTCGCCATCGCTGCGGCCTCACGGAGCGCGTTGCGCGCGGCCAGCGTATCACCAACCGCCGTCTTCAGACGCCCCAGCTGGCTGAGCGTCTTAACCAGGTCCAGGCGGTTGCCGGTCGCGCGCGCCACCTCAAGCGCGCGCAGCAGATAGCTCTCGGCCGTGGCCCAATCGCCCGCCTGCATCGCGATCTGGGCCATGGAAAGCGACAGGCTGCCGACGATGTAAGGGCGATCCAGCTCGTCGAGCACGGCGCGGCAGCGCGCGACGTAGCTCATCGCCTCGACCAGGCGATTCTCGGCCGCGGTCAGCGTTGCCAGGTGGTCGTAGATGCCTGTCAACAGATACCGGCTGCCGGTCTGCTGCGCGATGTCGAGCGCGCGCGTCAGATAGGCTTCGGCAGCCGCCGCGTCATCGCGAAGAAACGCCAGGTAGCCCGCGTTGTCCAGCGCCGCGCCGATGCCCCACGTATGCCCCGCTTCCGCATATGCCTCAGATGCGGCAAGGAACCACTCCGACGCCGCGGCCAGGTCGCCCAGACCATACCAGGCGGCGCCGAGATAGAGCCGGGCGTGGCCCACATCGCGGTGCGGTCGCTGCGGCTCCAGGGATGCCAGCGCGGTCTCCGCCTCCTGCCGGGCCAGCGCAAACGAGCCAGTCCGAAACGCAAAGGCCGCGTGCAGCGCCAGCACACGCCCCCGACCGAAGCGCATCGCAGGAACACTTGCCGCAGCCAGCCCCCGCAGCGCCTGGTCGAGCAGTTCGAGGCAATCCTGGTAACGGCCCTGAATGTCGTAGAAATAAAGAAAGCTCTCCAGGAACTGCTCCAGCAAGGGGCTGTCGCCCTGCCGCGCGCCCCACTCCCAGGCGCTCCTGATGTTGTCGGCTTCGAGCAGCATCCAGGCCATCGCCTCCCGGTCTTTGCCGCAGTGGAATTCGGACTCGTGCTGCCCGGCGAGATCGGCGAAGTGGCGGGCGTGCGCGCGACGCGCTGCGCTCATGACGCTCGCGGGCAGTCGCCCCAGTTTTTCGAGGGCGAACTGCCGCGCCAGCGGGTGCAGCGCAAAGCGACCCGGCCGCGCGCTGCGCAACCAGGAGCAGTCGACCAGCGCCCGCAGCGAGTCCTCTGTGGCTGCGGCGGTCTGCGCCGCAGCCGCGCTGTCGAAGTCGCCGGGAAAGACCGCCAGCCGGGCAAGGACCCCGGCTTTCGCCTCATCCAGCAGCGCCCACGATTGCTCGAAGACCGCGGCGAGGCTGACGTGGCGCGCGGGCGCGTCATACGCGGAGCTTGTTAGCACGGCAAGGCCGCGCCCCAGCTCGGCGGCGATCTCCTCCGGCGACATCGCGCGCACCCAGGCCGCGGCCAGTTCGAGCGCCAGCGGCAGCCCTTCGACCATGCGGCAGATGCGCGCGACCGGGGCCGCGCTTGCCGCGTCCAGCCTGAAATCCGCGCGGAGGCGTTGCGCGCGCCAGGCAAAGAGCTGCGCCGCCGGAGACTCGGCCACTCCCACGCCATCGTCTGCGGGGCAACGGAGGCCGGAGACGTCGAACAACTGCTCGGCCATCAGGTTGAGCCGCACCCGCGAGGTGACGAGGAGCTTCAAACCCGGGGCCTGGCGCAGCAGCGCGCTCAGGAGGTCCAGCGCCTGGGGCGAGATGAGGTGCTCGAAGTTGTCCAGCGCCAGCAGCAGTTCGCGACCGCGCAGGAAGTCGACGAGTTGCGCTTCCATCGACGCGGAGCCGGAGAAGGCAACGCCGAGCGCGTCCGCAATCGCGGCGACGAGGTCTGCCGGCCTGGCAACCGGGGCCAACTGCGCCCACCAGGCGCCCTCCAGGTTGTCATCCCGACAGGCGTGCGCCACGGCGAGCGCCAGCTGTGTCTTGCCGATGCCGCCCGCTCCGACGAGCGTGAGCATCTGGCAGCCCGGCGCGCGGAGCCGGCCCCGCAGCTCGGCAATTTCGTCCGCGCGGCCGACGAGGTCGGACAGCGCGGCCGGCAGGTTGTGGCGCGGCCGCAGCATCACGGCGCGAATCCGCTCGTAGAGTTGCGCAGTCTCCGCAGCCGGCTCGACGCCCAGCTCCTGTTCGAGCAGCCGCCGGCAGCGTTGATACTGGGCCAGCGCGGCCGAGCGCTGTCCCGTGCGCGCCAGAGCCAGCATCAGTTGACAGTGCGCTTCCTCGCGCCATTCGTCCAGAGCCAGAAGGCGCGTGGCGCTCTGAATGGCGCGATCGTATTGGCCGGTGACGAGGTGATGTTGCGTGAGCGTATGAAGCGCCAGCAGCGCCTGCTCGCGGTAGCGCGCGCGCTGACCGAGCATCCATTCCTCGAACGCCGGTGCCTCGCGCACGAAGAATCCGGCGAGAAAGTCGCCGGTGTAGAGCGCGGCCGCGGCCGTCAGCGCCGCCGCGCGGTCCTCGGCGGGCAGGCCAGGCGGCAAGGCCAGCGCGGCTTCAAAGGCTGTAGTATCGAGAAAGACCGGCGGCCGGTCGTTGAGTTCGACCGTTTCGCGCGTAATGGTCAGGCATGGTTCAAGCAGTTTCCGAAGGTTGGCGAGCGCCTGCCGCAGGTTGTTCCGCGCGTCCGCATCGGGCATCTCGCCCCACAGCAGCGCAGCCAGATCGTCCCGGCGCTGGGCGCGGCCGCTCACGGCCAGATAGGCCAGCAGCGCAGGAACCTTCTGCGACATGAACGCGCTGACCGGTTCGCCGTCGAGCGCGATTCGCAAGCCGCCGAAGAGCCGGATATCGAGGCAGTTCGCCATAGCCACTCCAGCAAACGATCAGCAAACGAGGGCGGGCTATGATCGACCAAGTATAGCGCAAATACTGTCACGAGGCTATTACTAATGTCGCCAACAGCGCCTGCGAGATCACAACAGTACTCGGTTTTCGTGTTGAGCGCGTGGAAGGAGCGCGACGGCGACGCGGAGGATGAGCCCGTGTGGCGCTTCAGCCTGGAAGGCTCGCAACTCGCCGGCCGCAAGGGTTTCGGCAGCCTGCCGGAATTGATGACCTATCTGCAGGCATGGACGTCAAGCGTCGCCCCTGACGAGGTGGCAGATGCCAGGCAGATGCCAGCCAGTTGACGCCCGGTAGCGCCCGCGGGGATCGCGCGCGGTCCGTCGGTCAGGGCGGCGACCCGACCTCTTAGCCAAGGAGATTCAGACAATGATTGCCAATGTGTTTGTCTTATTGTTGGTGCTCGGCCTGGCAGGGCTGTTCGGTTGGCTCGCCTACCGGGCGCTCCGTGGCAGGCGGAGATGGGTCAAGATTGCAGGCGGCGTCTTTGGCAGCCTGCTGACCCTGCTCTTCCTCGCAGTAGCCTTCCTCGGAGTGAAGGGGGTTGCCACTGTCTATTTCCCGGGCGCGCAGCCCGCGCCGGACCTGATCGTCACCCGAACCCCTGAGCAGCTTGCGCGCGGCGAATACCTTGTCAGCCTGTCATGCGTTGGCTGTCACAGCGCAGTCGGGCCGGATGGCGCGCCGACCGGAGCGCCTCCGCTCAGCGGTGGCTGGAACATCGCTGCGGCTGAAGGCTTCGGATTCATGGGCTCAATGGTGGCAGAGAATCTGACGCCGGGAGGGCAGCTGGCCGGCTACAGTGACGGCGAGTTGTTCCGAGTGCTGCGCCACAGCATCGACCGGGAGGGTCACCGTCTCGCCTTCATGGCATTTCTGCCCTACGGGCAACTCAGCAACGAGGACACCGAGGCCATTATCGCTTACCTGCGGACCCTGCAGCCCGTAACAAGCTCGGCGTCCACCGGAGACAGCCTCAACTATCTGGGGATGATGCTCTACGGATCGGGAATGTTCCCGCTGCCGCCCGATGCGCCTGCAGTAGTCACAGCGCCCGCGAAAGCCGTGACTGCGGAATACGGCAAGTACGTCGCCGCGTTTGGCGAGTGCGCCGGCTGTCACGGGCCCGACGTGACCGGCTCACCGGCCTCCGCGATGTCTCCTGCGGTCCCCAACCCGCGGCCTGCGGTCGCCACCTGGACCCGGGAGGAGTTTGTGCGGACCATGCGCACCGGCGTCCGTCCCGGCGGTGCGCCATTCTCTGAGGCAATGCCGTTCCGAAATGCCGCGGCGATGACGGACGAAGACCTGGCAGCGCTGTACCTGTATCTCACGGCGCCGGTTCAGTAGTGCCAGTCGCCCCGGCTTGCGCAAGCAAAACGGCGGCCGGCGGATCGAAACGGTTTTGAAACGCTCGCCGTAGTAACCTGCCCCATGCGCCGCCGCGATTTCAGGCGGCGCATTCGTTTGAGCCACCGCGCTGACGGGGTTTGGAGGAGGGAAGCTATGACGACCGTTGACAACATCTTGCGCGACAAGGGCCGCGAGGTCTGGAGTGTGCCGCCGAGCGCCAGCGTGTATGAGGCGATGCGGCTGATGGCCGATAAGAACATCGGCGCGGTCCTTGTGATGGAAGGCGAGAAGCTCGCCGGCATCCTCTCCGAGCGCGACTGCGCGCGCCAGATCATTCTCCCCGGTCGGGACCCGCACAGCACGCGCGCCGTGGATATCATGACAGCGCGCGTCGTCTTCGCGCGCGGCGATCAGAGCGCGGAAGAGTGCATGGCCCTGATGACCGAGAAGCGCATCCGCCACCTCCCCGTCCTGGACGCAGCCAATCGGGTGGTCGGCGTCGTCACGACCGGCGACCTGGGGCAAGCCATCATCGCGCGGCAGGAATTCACCATCGCCCACCTCGAAACCTATATCACCGGCAGCGAGACCCTGTTCAATCGCTCCGTGTGAAACTCTGTAAGACTGCGCGCATCCTGCGGTGAGAGAGGCCGGCCCCCTCTCACCGCAACAGCGCACTGCCCACGAAGATACAGGCCGTTTTTATTCTCCGATGGCGCTGCGCCTATGCCCCCACGGCCGCCGCGCCTGGCTTCCCCCGCAGGTTTTCCACCAGGATGCGCACGCTCACCAGCAGCACCCACAAGGGGAAGATCAGCGAAATCCAGCTGACGTGGGAGATGATGATCAGGAGCGCGAGCGCGCAGACGTAGCCCACCACCGCCATCCACCGCGGCGTGACGCCGAGCCGTAGAAACAGCGTCGAGCTGGCAATCATGAACACCCCGGCCATGCGCATCGCGTACGTGTTGAGCATCACGTAGGTTACAGCGCGGCCGAACGCGTAATCCCCCGACTGCGTGAAATCGGGCCGCTGGTTATAGGCCAGCAGCACGCCGCCCGCCACAGCCGCCGAGGCAAACGTCATGCACAGGAACAGTAGCCCGCTGCCGAAAAACACGGTCGCAAAGAACCTGTCTTCGGACTCCCCCAGCCGGTCTCGCACCACCCCGATGAACCAGAGGAACGCAATGCCGGCAAATGGGACGATGTTAAGCGCCAGGGTGACTTGCCGGGCGCTTGTCTGGAGCCACGCGCCGGAATCGTTCGGCGTGGCCGGGATGGACAGGCGGATCAGGATCAGCGCGACGATCAGCAGCACGGAGAACAGCACGCCCGCAATGGCCGCGGCGCGCGGGGTCTTCAAACGCGCTCGATTGAGTGACATACTCTGGTCCATCGTGCTCCTTTCAACGGTTTGCCGCCGGGTCGATGAGGACGCCTTCCCCGGACTGCCCCAGCCATGCGTAACCGACCTTCGCCGCGTTGTTGACCGCCTCGCCCATTTGCGCGGTCGCCATAAAGATGTTCTCCTCGCCGATTTCACGGAGCGCGCCTGTCTTCGCAAGCTGCGCGCGTAGCGCAGGATCAACGCCGACCAGCATCAGACGCCCGCCGCGCGCCTTCAACGCCGACGAATAACGCTGCAAGACATTGATAAACGTGCTCCCAATCTCGGTCTCACCGCGCACGATAAGGGCCACGGCCGCGCGCTCCGACCCTTCCGCGCGCGGCAGCATCGCCTCGATGCTCCCTGCCGACGCAAAGAAGAGGCTGCCGTAAAGGTTGAGCAGGGTGAAGCGGTTGCTCGGCGCAACCTTCGGCGGGTCCTGCTCCAGTGGGAAGCCGCGCGGCTGGAGCGCGAGTTCGGTGAGCTTGATCTTGTTCGACGCGCGCACGACGTAGAGGACGATGCTCAGGACAACGCCGATCACGACCGCGAACTGGAGCGACACAAGGAGCGTGGCCGCGAAGGTCATCAGCATGACCACGCGCGTCACGAGGCCGGTGTTCCATACCACGACCGCCTGAGGCAGGCGGAGCCCCTGGAAGCCGGCGACGATCAGCAGCGCGGCGAGCGCGGGCATCGGCACGGTCTCGACAAGCGGCGCGGCGAGGAGCACCACCACCGCGACGAAGACTCCCGCGAAAATGTTGGTCCAGCGCGAGCGCGCGCCCGCGCCCATGATCAACGCGGTGCCCGAGATCGAACCGCCGGCGGGCAGCCCACCAACAAAGCTGGACGCGAGGTTGGCCGCGCCCTGGCCGAAGAAGTCGCGCGAGACGTTCGGGTACCGCCCGTTCGGGTTCGGCGTGCCCTGGCTCACCCCCGCGCCCTGAATCAGGCCGATCACCGCGACGGAAAAGGCTGGCAGCAGAAGCTGCGCGAAGAGCGACGGCTGCGGCAGGGTGAATTCCGGCAGCGCACGTGGAATACGCGCCACATCGCTGACCGTCCGGACTGCTTCAAAGGCCGCAGAGAAGGGCAGTTGGGGGATGCGCAGGATCGCAACGAGGACCGTTGCGATCACGATTGCGATGATGAACGCGAACTTCCGCAGCGGAGTAAACAGGAGCAGCGCGATCAGGCCGAGCGTCAGGAGACCGATGATCGTGGTCGCGACGTCGATCTGCGTGATGTTCAGGAGCGTGTCAAAGGCGCGCATGACGCTATTTCTGAATGGGCTGCGGTAGCCGGTCAGGTCGCCGATTTGACCGAGGATGATCAGGATGGCGACGCCGTTCAGGAAGCCGGTCATCACCGCGTTCGAGACGAAGCGCAGCATGAAGCCCAGGCGCAGCAGCCCGGCCAGCAGTTGGATGACGCCCACGAGCAGAACGAGCGCGGCGAGGGCCTCAAACCGCTGCGCCGCGCTCACGCCGGCAAGCCCGTCAGCCACCGCCACCGAAAGCGCGCTCGTCGTCGAAACGTTCATAAAGACGGAACTGGTGAACAGCGCGCCGATGGGCACGGCAACCATGAGCGTGTAGATGCCCAGGATCGGGTTGACGGTTGCCAGCATCGCGTGCGCCATCGCCTGCGGCACATTGACCACCGCGAAGGTCAGGCCCGCGATCAGGTCCGCGACGAGATTGCTGCGCTCGGGTTTGAGCTGTTTGGCCGCGACGGTAAGTTGCTCCATGTCGCCTCGCTGCACAGAATGCGCCGGAGAAACCGGCATCCATCGCACCTTATCAGACTCGCGCGGGCTTGGCATCAGCCGAATAGCTAGAATGCGCGGAAATTGTCGCGCGGCGTGGGCGGGCCGCGCGGTTGTGATATACTGCGCGGGATGAAGGAAGCCACTGTCCCTCGGCAGCGAACCCCCGACGTGTGGGCGCTGCTCATCGTTCTGCTCGCCGCGGCGCTCAGCCTGATCGACCTCACCAAGCAAAGCCTGTGGACCGACGAGGGCATGTCATACTGGGTCGCGCGGCTCCCTGTGACCGCGGAACTGGCGCTGCTGCGGGAAACCGCGCCCAACCCGCTGCACTACGTCGCGCTCCACGGCTGGATGCGCGCCGCGGGCGCGAGCGAGTTTGCCTTGCGCTTCCTGTCCGTGCTAGGCGCAACGCTGGCCGTGGCGCTGATCTACCGGCTCGGCCGCGAGCTGGGCGGACGCCCCACCGGCCTCATCGCAGCCGCGCTCCTGGCAATCAATCCGCTCCGCATCTACTACGCGCAGGAAGCGCGGACATACGCCTGGCTCACCGCGCTGGTTCTGGCAAGCGCGCTGCTGCTCTGGCGGAGCCAGCGCGGGCTGTCCGTGGTGGAAGTCATCGCGCTCGGCATCGTCCAGGCGCTCACCTCCCTCGCGCACCCCTACGCCGCGTTCGTCCTCCTTGCGCTGAATCTCGTCATGTTCGTCAGGCTGCTGGCCGCGCCGCGACGATGCCTGGCGGCGTGGGCGGGCGCAGGCGCAGTCGCGGTTGCGCTCGCCGGCGCGTGGTTCGCCGGTGCGCTTGGCGCGATCGGCGGCAGCGCGGGGAGCGCGATCTACTTCCGCGGGCGGCTTCCCGCAGTTGCGGTGGTCGGTGATGCTCTGCAAGCCTATGCCACCGCGCTTGTCCGACTGACGCCCAACCCCGGCGCGCTGCTGCTTGTCGCCGCGCTCATGGGCGCGGTGGTTGCGCTGCTCTTCAGCCGCAACCGCTGGCCGTGGCTGTTCATCCTTGCGGGGTGCGTCGCGCCGGTGGCGGGCATCCTGCTGCTCTCCGGCGACCGCGAACGATACGCGCCCCGTTATGTCATTGCGGGCATGCTCTTCTTCTGCCTGCTGATCGGCCAGTTTGCCGCGCTGCACCTGTTTCGGCGCAGATGGACCCTCCTCGCATACCGCGCGCTCGTCGCGGCGCTCGCCGGGTTCATGCTGTTCGGCGCGTGGCAGCAGTTCACCGACCCTGCGCTCGCCCGCCCCGATTTTCGCGCGGTTGGCGCGTACATCCGGGAGCGCGGCGACCCGGCGCGCGATGCCGTGGTCGTTGTGGGCGGGCATTTTGCGCCGGTGATGCGCTACTATCTCGACTCGGCAGGCTTCGATCTGACCCCCATGCCGCCGGGCCTGATTCAGAACGTGGACCGTCCGCTGCGGTATGCGGATTTGCGCCTGCTGGACAATGCGGTTGCGAACCGCGGCCGCGTCTGGCTGGCGCTGTGGCAGCGGGAGTTGGCTGATCCGGGCGAGATCGTGCTGCGCCAGCTACTGCGCGCAGGCAGGCGGCAGGAGGTCGGGGCCGACTTCGGAGAGATTAACCTGCTGCTGTTCGAGATACCGCCGGGGACCACCTTCGACACTGACCCGCAGCCCGCGATTCCGACAAATCACGTCTGGGGCGACGCGCTGGCGCTGAGGGGGTTCGACCTGGCGCCGGGCGAAAGCGTGCGGCCGGGGGAAACGCTTGAAGTGACGCTGCACTGGCTGCCGCGGGCAACTATCGGCCAGGACTATCTCGCCTCGGTTCAGTTGATCGGCGCGGACGGCAAGCTGTACGCGCAGGCCGACCACATGGCGCACAGCGATTTCTACCCCACCTCGCTGTGGCGGCCGGCCGAGGTCGTACTGGATCGGTACGCGGTCGCCATCCCGCCGGAGACCCCGCCGGGCGACTACACGCTGAAGCTGGCGTTATACGACCGGGCCGGCGCGCGCTGGCTGACGGGCGGGCAGGACATCGCGATCCTTGGCCTCATACGCATCTCCCCGTAAGGGGCTATAATATCGTTCCCTGTGGCAGCCGGAGCCCCGCAGAGACGGATCGGGAGGGACTGACGATGGCCGAAAAGAGACCGACCGCCAGCAGCGTGGACGAGTACATTTCCTGGTTCCCCGAAGAAACGCAGGCCGAGCTGCGCAAAATCCGCAGCCTGATCCGCGAGACGCTGCCCGACGCGGAGGAGCGGATCAGCTATGGCATTCCGGGCTATTACCAGAACGGGCAGGTGATCTACTTCGCGGCGTTCCCGCGCCACATCAGCGTCTACCCGGCGCCGGACAGCGTCGAGGAGTTCAAAGACGATCTGGCGAAGTACCAGAAGGGGAAAGGCACGTTCCAGTTCCCGCTCGGGCAGCCCATCCCCTACGACCTGATCCGCCGCACAGCTCAGTACCGGCTGGCGCAAAACTTGAAGAAGAAGACCTCGAGGAGGACGAAGGATGAGGATCGAGAAGGCTAACGCGGTCAGCGACGACCTGGTTGCGGCGATGGCCCGGCTGGTGCCGCAGTTGTCGCGGTCGAACCCCGCGCCGACGCGCGCCCAACTGGAGGAGATGGTCGCTTCGCCGGCGATCACGCTGCTCGTCGCGTACAGCGACGCAGGGGAAATCATCGGCTCGCTGACCCTTGCGATGTTCCGCATTCCCACCGGGTTGCGCGCGTGGATCGAAGACGTGATCGTCGACGACGCGGCGCGCGGTCAGGGCATCGGCGAGGCGCTGACGCGGCGCGCGCTCGACGAGGCGAAGGCCGCAGGCGCGACGACGGTGGACCTGACCTCGCGGCCATCGCGCGAGGCGGCGAACCGGCTCTACCAACGCGTCGGGTTTGAGCGCCGTGAGACGAATGTCTACCGCTACAACCTGAAGTAGAGCGCGACGGATAACGATATCGGCCCGGAGCGAGCGGCGCGATTGCCGTTCGCTCCGGGCTTTGCTGTTTCAGCGCGTTGAGAGGAGTGTCTGGACCACGAAGTAACGTCAAGTCTTAGATCGCACCTTTGTAAACTACCACTTGACAGCATACGCATTTCGCAATACAGTGTTGCGCAGGCAGTCATCGCGGAAAGGCCAACGATCACTTGGAACGTACGACCTACGACGCGCTTGTGGTAGGCGCGGGGTACATCGGATGCTCGGCCGCGTATCACCTCGCGGCAGCCGGGCTGCGCGCCGCGCTCATCGAGCAGGGCGACATCGGCCATGGCGCATCGCAGGCCAACTTCGGCAACATTCAGGTGCAGGACGCGGAGTTGGAGCGCAGTCTTCCGCTGACGCTGGCCGGGCTGGCCTTGTGGCCGTCGGTCGAGACGGAGCTGGGCCGGAGCGTTGGCTACCGGCGGCTGGGCAGCCTCCTCGTCGCGGAGACGCCCGCGCAGTGGGCGGCGCTCGCCGCTCGGCTGCCGAAGCTTCACGCCGCGGGCGTGCGGGCCGAGTTGGTCCCGGCGGAGCGGCTGCGCGAAACCGAGCCCCTCCTCGACCCGGCCGCGACAGTGGGCGCATGTTACAACCCCGACGAGGGCCAGGTGTGGCCGTTCGCGCTCATGCAGGCGTACGTCAAGCGCGGCGCAGACTGCGGCTTGACCGTATTGCGCGGGACGACAGTGATCGGGTTTACGATGCGATGGGGGCGGCTGGAAGGGGTGCGCACGGACCGCGGGGAGCTAAGCGCGCCGGTCGTCGTCCTCACTACCGGCGCATGGACCCGCGCGCTGGGACGAACCCTCGGCCGCGAGTGGCCCACGCAGCACGTCCACGGCCAGGCGTTCGTGACGGAGCCCAGTCCCCTGCGGCTGCGCAATTTCCTCTCGTCCGCCGCGTTCTTCGAGGCAATGCATGAAGGGCAGGAAGCTAAGCCCGCGGTCATGGCAATCGGGCAGAGCATCCACGGCAATTTCCTCCTGGGCGAGGCGGGTGTCATCACCGACGACTTGGGCGACCGGTCGACTGCGCGGGGCGTCACCGCGGTCGCCGGAGAGGCCTTACGGTTCCTCCCCGTCCTGCGCGAGCTCAGGGCGCTGCGCGGCTGGGCGTCGCTCGCCGCGTTCACGCCGGACGGGCTGCCCTTGCTCGGCCCTGTGGCAGACCTGCCCGGCCTGATTCTCGCCACTGCGTTCAAGTCGACCGTGATCGTGACGCCGCTCGCCGGGCGACTGGTGACGCAGCTTGTCTTGGGACAGCAAACGACCGTCGACCTGACGCCCTTCTCGCCCGACCGCCGCTTTGCTCACGAAGAAACTGAGGCTGTGCCCGTATGAGTGTCATCTTGATTGAAGGCGGCACGCTCTTCTGGCCGGACGGAACGCGTCTGCGCGAGAAGGCCGGCTGGGTGGTGGTTGACGGAGGGCAGATCGCGGCGGTGGGCGCGGGAGCTTCGCCCGCGGAATGGCGAAGCCGCGCCGGGCGGATCATCGACGCGACTCACATGGCCGTGCTGCCTGGCCTGGTCAACGCGCACACGCACCTTTCGCAGACGTTCCTGCGCGGCCTGGCCGACGACCGGCCGCTGCTGCGCTGGCTGAAAGAGGTCATGTGGCCTGCGCAGGCCGCGATGACGCCGGAAGACATGCGGCTGGCCGCGCTGCTGGGGCTGGTGGAGAACGCGCGGTGCGGCGCCGCGACGGTCGTCCAGCACCACAAGCTGCCGGGCCGCCAGCATGTGGACGCGACGTGTCGCGCGGCCGCGCAGGTTGGAGTGCGGATGGTCATGGCGCGCGGCTGGCTCGACCTCGGCCCTTCAGGGGAGCCGCTGGATCAAATCCTCGACGAACTGGCGTGGCTGCATCAGACATGGCAGGGCGCAAACGACGGGCGGATCACCGTGGCGTCCGGCCCCCTTGCGCCGTGGCGCTGCTCCGATTGGGCCATGCGCGAGACAACCGCGCTGGCGCGGGCGTGGGGCGCTCCCGTCCACATCCACGCGGCCGAGACGCAGGATGAGATCGACCTGATGCGGGAGCGGTGCGCCGCGGGCCATGTGGTGTGGCTCGATCAGCTCGGCTGTCTGGGGTCGGAAACGCAGCTTGTCCACGCGGTGCATGTGAGCGACGCGGAACTCGACCTGATTGCGGCAGCCGAGGCGACCGTCGTCCACTGCCCTACGAGCAACATGTACCTCGCATCGGGCGCCGCGCCCGTGCGGAAGATGCTCGAGCGCAGCATCCGCGTCACGCTCGGCACGGACGGCTCCGGCTCGAACAACTCGCAAGACCTGCTCGAGTGCGCCAAGGTGGCCGCGCTGCTCGCCAAACACGCGACCGGGGACGCGCAGGCCCTCTTGCCGGCGGACGTGGTGCGCATGATCTGCGGTGCAAACGGTCCGGCGCTCCGGGTGGGCGCGGCAGCCGACGTCACAATCATCAACACCGGAAACGCGAGGTGCGAGCCGGTCCATAGCGCGGCGTCCGCGCTGGTCTACAACGCCAGCGGCGCGGACGCGCATATCGTCATCGTCGGCGGGCAGATCGTGCTGGACGCGGGTCGGGTCACGACGGTGGACGAGGTCGCGTTGCTCGACGAGTGCCGCAAGGCCGCGGCGAAGCTGATGAAGCGCGCGGGCATCCGCGGCAACGAGGGGGACGAATGAGCGAACCGATCCCGATGACGACCAGCCTGGCCGGCAAAGTGGCGTTGGTGACGGGGGGCGGCGTGCGCGTGGGCCGCGCGATCTGTCTCGCGCTGGCGCAGCGCGGCGCGGCAATCGTCTACACGCACCTCGACTGCGAGGAGTGCGAGGCCACCGCGGACGAAATCGCTGCGCTCGGCGTGCCGGTCCTGAGCCTCGAGCTGGACGTGCGCGAGCCGGGCGCGCCGGGCCGCGTCGTCGCTGATGCCATCGCGCGTTTCGGCCGGCTGGACATACTGGTCAACAACGCATCGATCTGGCTGCGCGCGCCGTTCCTCGACATCACCGAGGACGCGTGGCGCGCCGCGCTGGACGTCAATCTGACCGGGCCGTTCCTGATGAGCCAGGCCGCCGCGCCCCACATGCTACGGCAGGCGTGGGGGCTGATCGTCAACATCACTGACCTGTCCGCGTACCAGACGTGGAAGGAGTACGCGCACCACTCGGCAAGCAAGGCTGGCCTTGTGGCGCTGACGCGCGTCATGGCGGCCGAGCTTGCGCCGACGATCCGGGTGAACGCCATCGCGCCGGGCACCGTGCTGCTGCCGGAAGGCGCGCCGGAGGCCAAACGCCAGTGGGCGGAAGGGAACTCGCTGCTCAAACGCGTCGGCCATCCCGAAGACGTGGCGCGCACGGTGCTCTTCCTGGTGGACAGCGATTTCGCGACAGGCGGCGTGTACTTTATCGACGGCGGCCGCGCGCTGGTGTAGCAGCCAGGTCGAGGCGTCATTGCGCAACAAGCCGCTGGCCTCAGTCCGTTGTTTGGGCTGAGGGCAGCTTCTTTGAAGGAGGAAGCGCTTCAGGCGCAGTTAGCGGGCGCTTACAGATACTTGCTCAGGTCCACATCCGGGTAAACCACGCGCGCGCCCATCGGCCGGCGGCCTTTGTCGCCGGTTGCGTCGATGCCGATCTTCGTCTGCACCCCGCGCACGTCGCTCGTCGGGTCCAGCTCGTGTCCCTGCGCGCCCGGCACCAGGAAGATGTCGTGGCTCCAGTCGACGCGCGTAGCGAGCGCCCACATCACGTCCGAGGGGTTGAAGATGTCGACGTCAGGGTCGACCACGATCACCCACTTAATATTCATATGCGCGGCGAACGCGGCCAGCGCCACGTTCTTCGGCTCGCCCGGATTGCTCTTGCGCAGCTGAACGACCGCGGCGAACCCGCCGGAATAAGGCATGATGTGCAGGGCCGTGACCTGCTTGCTCACGTGGCGGACGAAGTTCAGCAGCAGCGGCTCGCGCGGGAGCACGTTGCCGAGATAGACATGCTCATTCCAGCCGGGGATGATCGTCTCGAAGATCGGGTTATCGCGCCAGCAGATCGCCGTCACATGGAATACCGGGCTGCCCCAGGGCTTGCCATAGAAGCCGTGAAACTCCGCCAGCGGGCCTTCATCCTCGCGCACGTGCGGTGGCAGGTAGCCCTCGATCACCAGCTCGGCCTCGGCCGGGATATTGACGTCGACGGTCACGCCGCGGCTGACCCTGACCGGCTCCCCGCGAATCGCGCCCGCGATCCGCAGCTCGTCGTCGTCGTACCGGATGCCGGTCGCGATCTTGATGGCCGGATCGACGCCGACCGCGATGGCGACGGGCAGCGGCGCGTCCTGCTTCTCTTGAACGTCCATGAACTGCCGGATATGCCGCCACTCGTTCATCATCAGCCCGAACTCCTGCGGGCCTTTGAGCTGCATCCGGTTGTAGGAGCAGTTGCCGCGTCCGGTGGCCGGGTCCTTGCTGAGCGTGATGCCGCTCGTGATGAACGGCCCGCCGTCCATCTGCGCGTGTACGGGGATCGGCAGCGCGCACACGTCGACCGCATCGCCCGTGACCACATTCGCCTTCCACGCCGCGTCCTCGACGACAACGGGGTCGATGGCGTTCGCCGGGTCCATCGCCCGCTGCATCGCTTCCGTCACCTTGTTCTTCTCGCAGCCCAGCGCCAGCGCGGCGCGGTCCGGGTTCGCGACGCTCGACGCGAAGATGGGCCACGACGTCTCGTTCACCGACTCAAAAAGCGGCGCGGGACCGCCCTGGCGTTCGAGCGCGGCTGCCACCGTTGCCAGCTCGTGTTGCAGGCTCACCGGCTTGCGGACACGCACCAGCTGCCCGGCCGCCTCCAGCACCTCAATGAATGAGCGCAAATCGTGAATCTTCGTCATCAGTTCTCTCCTTGCGGGCAAGGGTGAAGGGCGGGCTTGCTGCCATCGTTGCAGCGCGTGCGCCCGGAGGGATAGAGGAAGGCCGGTAAATTCCGCGCGCCAGTCCTAAGTAAACCCCATGTTTAGGCCTTGCGGTGCGGCCACCGGTCACGCTCCTAATATAACACAGAAAGCCAACATTGTCAATTGTTAGTTTACAACAGACAATAGAGTGCGCCTTTAGTTTACAAGAGTAGAATTGATGTCACAGCGCGGACGCAACGAGTGTCTCGTCTTGAAGGGCGCGCAACCCCGCCAAAACTTTGTCTGGCGTGGCAGGCAGCGATTTGATACGGACGCCGACTGCGTCATAGATGGCGTTGAGGATGGCGGGGGCGACCGGCACGGTGGGCGCTTCGGCAAAGCCCTTCGCGCCGAGCGGGCCGAGCGGATGCGGTATCTCCAGCACGACCGAAATGATCTCTGGCGTGCGGTCAGCAGAGGGCAAGTGGCACTTGTGGAGCGAATCGGTGAGGTTGATGCCGTCCTGCACGATGAACTCCTCCGACAATGCGTAGCCGAGGCCCATCATTACGCCGCCTTCGATCTGCGCCTCAATAGCCGTGGGGTTGAGCGCCTTGCCGACATCATGCGCCGCGATGTATTTGAGCACCCGCACTGCACCCGTGACCGTGTCCACCTCGACAACTGCAACATGCGTGGCGTAATCGTAGCACCAGTTCGTGGGGCGCGAGCGGAAGTCAGGCGCGCCCCATGCGCTCTGGCCGCCGGGCGGCAGCGCCTCAGTCGACGGCGGGTTGTACTGGCGTTCCACGACGAAACGTTCGCCAAACGCGGAGAGCGGCATGCGCCGGCCGCTGACTGTGTCGACCAGGAATGCGCCGTCGAGGACGATGTTGCCCGGCTCCGCGTCGAGCGCATCCGCCGCGCGATGGTTGAGTTCGGCGCGCAGCTCACGCGCGGCCAGCACCACCGCGTTGCCAGTCATAAACGCCTGGCGACTGGCGGTGCTCGGGCTGGTTTCCGGCGCGACGCTGGTGTCGGGTAGAAGGACGCGCACGCGTGCGGCAGGAATGCCGAGTTCTTCGTTAATCAGCCCAACCAGCATGGGGAGCGCGCCCTGCCCCATTTCGCAGTAGCCGCTGTAGACGTGGCAAACACCGTCCGCGCTCAACTCCACGATGGCGCCCGCCGTTTCGGTCGTCCCGCGGCCGACGCCAACGGTCTTGGTCATCGACGCCACGCCGACGCCGATGCGTTTCGTTCCCTGCGACGAAGGTATTTCCAGCGCGGCGAACGCCTCACGCGCAGCAAGGATCGTCTGCTTGATCGTCACCACGCCCGGCTCCTGCGCATGGTCGACTACATTCGGCAGGCCGACGTCAAGCGCGTTCCGCAGCCGGATTTCGAACGGATCAAGCCCCACCTTGCGCGCCAGCTCGTCAAGCGAGCTTTCCACCGCAAAGGCAATCTTGGGCGAGCCGAAGCCACGCATGGCGCCGCCAATGATGTTATTGGTGTACCACACCTGCCCGTGAAGGTCGAGGTTCGGCGCGAAGTACGGGCCGGTATTGATGACGCAGCCGGCCTCAAGGATGCCGCCGCTCGTCGAGGCGTATGCGCCCCCGTCAAGTATCACGCGCGTGCGGATCGCCTGGAGCTTGCCATCGCAGTCTGCGCCGAGCGCAACGCGCATGCGCGACGCGTGGCGCTTTGCGTGCGTGCGGAGTGATTCTTCGCGCGTGAGCGTGATCTTGACAGGCCGGCCCGTTCGCAGCGCGCCGAGCGCGAGAAAACGGTGCAGATGGACATCACCCTTCGCGCCGAACGCGCCGCCTATGGGCAGTTGCTTGACGCGTACCTTCTCTCGCGGCAGGGCCAGGATCGCGGCCAACTCCCGTCGGTCGTCCCACGCGGCCTGCGTGGGGACAAGCAGGGTGACGCCCCCATCGTCGTCAGGCAGGGCAAGGCCGGACTCCGGTTCGAGATAGCCGTGCTCGACAAAAGGTGTGGTGTACTCACCCTCGACGACGAACTCGCACCCGGCGAGCGCCTCGTCCGCGTCGCCTCTGCGCACGCGCGCTTCTTTAAGGAGATTGCCGCGCTCGTGGAGCCGGGGAGCGTCGGGCCGGGCCGCGGCCTCCGGCGAGAAGACGCCCGCGAGCACCTCGTAGTCCACTTTGATGAGTTGGCAGGCTTCCTCGGCCGCGGCGAGGGTTTCTGCGAAGACGCAGGCGACCGGATCGCCGATGTAGCGGACGACGTCCTGCGCAAAGGCCGGCTGATCGGGGATGACGCGGCCGAACGCATTCCGGCCCGGCACGTCACGAGCAGTCAGCACGATGACAACGCCGGGGACTGCGCTCGCTTCTACCGCATCGACGTTCAGAACGCGCGCGTGGGGATGGTCGGCCCAGCGGACCTTGCCCCAGAGCATGTTCGGCAGCGTGATGTCATCGGCAAAGCGCGTCCGACCGGAGACGAGGCCGACCGCGTCGCGGCGCAGTTGCGTGGCGTTCGCGGTTTCGGGCGAAGCCGGATAGGCGCGGCCCTCTGCCAGGTGGCGCGCCGCGTCCGCGATGGCGGCAATGATGCGCACGTAACCGGTGCACCGGCAGATATTGTGGTTCTGGGTGAGGGTGCGGCGAATGTCCTCAACGGACGGCGCGGGGTTGCGCTTGAGCAGGGCCGCCGCGCTCATAATCATGCCGGGCGTGCAGAAGCCGCACTGCACCGCGCCATGCGCAATAAAAGCTTCCTGGAGCGCGTGGAGTGAGCCGTCCGCCGCCAGCCCTTCGATCGTCTCCACATGCGCGCCATTGAGCTTGCCGATGCGCAGCAGGCACGCGCGTTGCGCTTTGCTCTCGACAATGACCGTGCACGCGCCGCAGTGGCCGGAGGAGCAACCGTCCTTCGCGCCGGTGAGGCCCAACTCGTCGCGCAGGAACTGCAGAAGGTTGAGGTCCGCCGGGACAGTCCGTGTGACGGCCTGTCCGTTCACAATCAGCGTCACATCCTGAGCAGGCAATCTCGTCAACTCTGGCCTCACCTTTGGAGTCGCCAGGCGGTTACCTGGCCTGGTTCGCCTCGTTCAACTTGGCACGGTAGAGGCCGGGCAGGCTCGGAACCTGACGCACGATGCGAAACAGCAACTGCTGAGTCGCGTGGTAGACATAGGCGCGCATGATCGGCTCGTCCGCGGCCGTGTACATGGTTTCCGCCATATGCAAGATGGCGGTTCCCTCCGGCAGCCTCAGCCGCGCCGCCAGCGCCTCGTCGGCGTTGAGCGCATGGATCTCGGAGAACGCGTAGGCGATGCTCGGCCGGCCGTATTCCTGACAGTATTCGAGCACGGTCAGGCCCGACTGCTCGAACTCGTCCGCATCGATCCGCGACAGCGGCACGAGGTAGTCGTAATAACTCGCGCACCATGCGTCGAGCCGCAGCACGCTCTGAACGCGCAGCATCGGCTCACCCGGCGGCAGCGCCAGCGACTCGGCCAACTCGTCTGAAGCCGGAACCCGCGTGATCTCCCGCTCCAAGACCTCCAGTTCCGTCCCGGCGTGGCCCGCGAGCACCCGCAGCGGGACGAGCTGGTGCAGGCCGAAGGTGAAGCGGGCCGCATCCGGATTCGTCACGAACGTGCCCACGCCGTGCTTGCGGACGACGAGGCCTTCTTTCTCCAGCATCCCCATCGCTTCGCGCAGGGTCGATCGCGACACGCGAAGCTGCCGCGCCAGCTCGTCCTCACCGGGGAGCATCGCGCCCGGTTCGTACGCCTGCTCGGCCATGTATTCGACGAGCGCGTCGGCGGCCTGGCTGTACAATGGACGGCTCGGCGGCACATGGACGCGCGCGCTTCGATTCTGACTCATTGCTCCCTCTCACTTCGGTCATTTGCGTTGGTTCGCATCCTCCAAGGATAGCAGGATGCGCCGCCGCCGCAAAAGAGCGCAAGCGCGCGAGCGGAGGTTGCTGACACAGAAGGCGGCCAACTGGCGTGCGACTGACTCGATCTCCAAAGTTATCGCGTCTCGCGGTCGTACGCGAGGCCCAGCGCGGCCGGGCCAATAACGCGGCGCCTGCCAAGGGCTGAGACAACGAGAACCAGGACGCTGAACAGATACGGCAGCATGTTGAGCGCGAAGGGCGACACCGCAAAACCCGCGGCTTGCAGGCGGAGCGTGACCGAATCCACACCGCCGAACAGGTACGCGCCAAGCAGCGCGCCGACCGGGTTCCAGCCGGAGAAGACGACGAGCGCCACCGCGATCCAGCCGCGGCCGGCGGTCATGTTCTCCAGCCATGCGGGCGAATAGGCTAGAGACAGGTAAGCGCCAGCCGCGCCCATCAACGCCCCGCCAATGGCCGTATAGAGATAGCGCAGCGCGCCCACGCGCACGCCAGCGGAGTCCGCCGCGGCCGGATTCTCGCCGACCGCGCGCATGCTCAGGCCGGGCCGCGACCGAAAGATGAACCACCAGAGCGCGGGCACCATCAGAAAGCTGAGGTACACCAGCGGATCATTGTCGAAGATGACCGGACCAATCACAGGAATATCGCCGAGGAGCGGGATCTTAAACGGCACAAAGGTCTGCGCCAGCGGCTGCCCGACGAACGGGCGGCCAAGGAACCCGCTCAGGCCAGTGCCGAGCATGACGAACGCGAGGCCGGTGACGGCCTGGTTCGCCTTGAACTCGTTGGCGACTACCGCATACAGCAGGCCGAAGAGCGCGCCAACCAGGATCGCGCCGAGCAGCCCGGCCCAGGGGGAGCCGGTGACGAGCGCCGCGGCGTAACCGCTGAAGCACCCCATAAGCATAATCCCCTCGACGCCCATGTTAAGGACGCCGGCGCGAGCGGTCAGAATGCCGCCGAGTGTCGCGATCAGCAGCGCAGTGCCCGCGGTGATTGCGCCGTGCAGCGTCGAGACCAGTAGGGCTTCGTTCATCGCAGCGACCTCCTTCCTTACAGCGCCGGGCCGGGCCTGGCGGTCACTTCGCCTGCCGGCTTCTCCCTGCCGACCCGCGCGGGCCGCAGGACGCGGAAGCGATACTGCAGGAAGAAGTCGCTGGTGAGGATAAAGAGCAGGATTGCGCCCTGCAACACCAGCACAATGTTGGCCGAGACGTTCGCGGTCTGGATCGCGTAGCCGCCCACGATCAGGCCTCCGAAGAGGAACGACACGAGCAGCACGCCGAGCGGGTTGAACCGCGCCAGCGCCGCGACGATGATCGCGGTGAAGCCGTAGCCGGGCGACACCTGTTCCTGCAGGCGGTGAATCACACCCGACACCTCCGTCATGCCTGCCAACCCGGCCAGCGCGCCAGCCAGGAGAGATACGATCAGAATGTTGCGCGTGATGTCCATGCCCGCATAGCGCGCGGTGGTCGGGTTGGCGCCGATCACCTGCACCTGGTAGCCCCAGCGCGTCCGGTTGAGCGCCCAGGCCATCGCAATCGCAAGGATCACCGCGATGGCGATGCCCAGGTGGACGCGCGACGAGCCGATCGTGGGCAGCAGCGCGGCCGGAACGAAGGTCGGGCTGAGCGGGTAACCGCGCACCGCCGGGTCTTTCCACGGCCCATTGACGAGCCAGTACACGCCAAGCGTCGCCACGTAGTTGAGCATCAGCGTTGTGATCAGCTCGCTCACGCCCAGGTACACGCGCGGGAGAATGGCGATAATCGACCAAAGGCCGCCGACGAGCGCGGCCAGCGCCATCATGGCCGGAATCATAATGATCGCGGGCAGGCCGCTGAACGTCAACGCGACCCACGTGGCCGCCGCTGCGCCCAGATACAACTGCCCTTCCGCGCCGATGTTAAACACCTTGATGCGCATCGAGAGCGAGATGGCGAGGCCACACAGGATCAACGGGATCGCCTTAACAATGGTCTCGGTGACACCGAAGCGGGTTGTGAAGGCGCTGCGAAGCATGAGGCCGTAGACTTTGATCGGGTCGTTGCCGGCCAGCAGCATCAGCACCGCGCCGAGCAGCAGCGCAAGCAGGACCGATACGACAGGTGCGCCGATTGACAGCCACCTGGGAACGTGAAGCCGCCGTTGCAGTACGATTCTCATGGCGCTGTCTCAACCTCCTGGCATCCAACCATCATCAGGCCGATCGCCTCCAGGTTCATCTCCGCGCGCGCGAATTGCCCCATCACGCGTCCCGCATGGATGACCGCAAGATTATCCGAAAGCGCCAGCAATTCGTCGAGGTCCTCGGAAATGACCAGGATAGCCGCGCCTTCGTCGCGCAGTTGCAGCAGCAGGCGGTGGACTTCCGCGGTCGCCTGCACGTCGAGGCCGCGAGTAGGATGGACGGCGACCAGCACCTTTGGGCGCAGCGTCATTTCACGCGCCAGCAGCAGGCGCTGAAGGTTGCCGCCCGACAGCTTCCACACGGGGTCTTCGAGGTCAGCCACCTGGATCGAGAAGTCCCTGACAAGTTGCTCCGCGTATTGCCGGGTGGCCTGCTGCCGTATCAGGGGGCCGCGGCTGATGGGCGGCCGGCGGTACGACTTGAGGATGGCGTTGGCGCGCGCGCCGAGCGTCCGCGCAAGCCCCATGCCGAGCCGATCTTCCGGAATCAGGCTGACGCCCGTCTCAATGATTTCCGCGGGCGGACGATTCGTAATGTCCTTGCCGCACGCGCGGATGGCGCCGCTCTGAATCCGTCGCAGCCCGGCAATCGCCTCGGCCAGCTCGCGCTGCCCGTTTCCCGACACGCCGGCAAGTCCGACGAGTTGCCCGGAGCGAACGGCCAGGGTGAAGCCGTCGAGCGCAAGGATCTCGCACGCGCCCTGCCGATCGCCGGCCACGCGCAGGTTATGGATGTCGAGGCGCACTTCGCCGGGCGGCCGGGTGTCGCCGGCCTCCACGCGCGGCACCTCGCCGCCAACCATCATGCGCGCCAGCTCGCGTTCGTTGGCATCCGCGCGGTTGATCGTCGCCAGGTTGCGGCCGCCCGACAAAATGGTGATGCGGTCTGCAACGTCGAGCACTTCCCGCAGCTTGTGGCTGATGTAGATGATGGACTTGCCCGATGCCGCCATCTGCCGAAGCGTCTCGGCCAGTTCGCGGGCTTCCTGCGGCGTCAGCACGGCGGTCGGCTCGTCAAGCACGAGGATCTCGGCGTTGCGGTAGAGGGCCTTGAGGATTTCGACGCGCTGCCGCTCGCCCACGCACAACTGCCCCACGCGCGCAGTCGGGTCGAGCCGCCAGCCATAGCGGGCGTTAATCTCGACGATCCGCTTCTGCAGCGCGGCCAGGTCAAGCTTCAGACCGGGGACCGCTTCGCCCAGCGTGACGTTTTCGGCGACGGTGAACACGTCCACCTGCCGGAAGTGCTGGTGGATGATGCCGATGCCCGCGTTGATGGAGTCTTTGGGCGAACGGAAGGTGACCGGCACTCCGTTGATCAGGATGTCGCCTTCGTCGGCCTTGTAGAGGCCGGCGAGGATGTTCATCAACGTTGTCTTGCCGGCGCCGTTCTGGCCGAGAAGCGCATGGACCTCCCCGCGCAGAACGGACAGGCTGACGTGATCGTTCGCGACTACGCCCGGAAAGCGCTTCGTGATACCCCGCATTTCAACAGCCGGGGCGGTTTGGACGGTCCCCATACGGGTGCTCCTTGCATGGGCTTGCGGTCCGCGCTGCAGCGGGCGAGGGAACGCGCGCCGCACTTTGCGACGCGCGCCCCGCGCTCATCCCTTACTTCTCGGGCGCCTGCACTCCATCAACATACCAGTCCATCGTGTTAACTTCGTCGTTGGTGAGGGTCTTTCCCTCCTCCAGTCCGATTTCGCCCTTCGCATTCTTCAGCGGGCCCTTGTAAATGACCAGGGCGCCCGAAGCGATGTCCTGCCGCGCCTTCTCAACCTTGTCCAGCGCATCCTTCGGGATTGTCGAGTTCACCTGCGTGATCCCGACGCCGTCGGTCGCCAGGTTCGCCCAGAACACTTCGGACTTCCACTCACCCTTAGAAGCGGAACCGACAAGGTAGTCGTAGATGTTGCACCACTTGATGACCACGCTCGCCAGACAGCCCTTCGGCGCAAAGGAGCACTGTTCGGTGCGGCCGAGCGAGAACAGGTTCTTGCTCTCCGCAAACTGGAGCACCGTGGGCGACGACATGGCGTTGGAGATGACATCCGCGCCGAGGGAAGCGAGGCTTTCCGCGGCCTGCTTCTCGCCCGGCGGGTCGGACCACTTGTTCATGAAGACCAGCTTGATCCCGAAGTTCGGGTTCACGGAACGCGCGCCGAGCAGCATAGAATTCGACTGCGCCATGAACGGCGGCACGCTGAAGCCGGCGACCCAGCCCATCTGGCCGGTCTTGCTCTGCGAGGCGGACAGGATGCCCGCGAGGTAGTAGGCTTCGTCCATGCGGGTGCGGTGCACGCGCAGGTTGGCGGCCGGCTTAAAGCCTTCGTAAACCTCGAAGAGGACGTTGGGGTACTTGGCGGCCACCTTCTCGGCCGGGTCGGCGTACTGGGTGCTGGTGGTGAAGATCTGGTTGCACCCCTCTTCGGCCAGTTGGGCGAGCACACGCTCGGCGTCCGCGCCTCCGGGCACGCTCTCAACGATGGTGGTCTCGATGCCAAGCTTATCGGCGATGCACTTGCGGCCCTGATCGGCCGAGAAGGCCCAGCCCATGTCGCCCACGGGGCTGTTGTAGATCCAGCACGCCTTCCACTTGGCGGGAGCCGCAGCGGGCTTTTGTTCGGCCGCAGCGGCGGCAGGCTTCTGCTCGGCGGCGGCAGCGGGCTTTTGCTCGGCCGGCGCCGCCTGGGGCGCGGGAGCGGCGCACGCTGTCAACACGATCAACAGAACCAACAGAGTTGACGCGAGAAACAACTTCCGAGACATGCTTCCTCCTTGCGCTGACCAGGTAAGTATGGGTTTGCGGTGAAACCGTTTGAGATGCGGCGCTGCCTCTGCTGCCGCGAGCCTCTCTGCCCGAGTTGTCTTTGCGCTGCGTTCTCTCCTGGACACCTCCCTCTGTGCGCCGCCTGACTCAGACCGCGGCGAGTTGTCCCTGCGCCGCCAGCGCAGCCAGTATCTTCGCCCGCGTCGCGGGCAGCGAAGTGATCCGCACGCCCACCGCGTCGTAAATCGCATTGATAATCGCGGGCGCAACGTTGACTGTCGGCGCCTCGGAGAAGCCCTTCGCGCCGTGCGGCCCGTCCGCGCACGGAATTTCGAGCACGACGGACACGATTTCGGGGGTCTGATCTGCGGTCGGGATGCGGCACTTGTGGAGCGAGTCGGTCAGGTTGATGCCGTCCTTGACGACAAACTCCTCAGAGAGCGCGTAGCCCATCATCATAGCGACTGCGCCGTGAATCTGCCCCTCGATCGCAGCCGGGTTGAGCGCCTTGCCCACGTCGTAGACCGCGATGTGCTTGAGCAGCTTCACGTCTCCCGTCTTGACGTCCACCTCGACAATGGAGACGGCCGTGCCGAAGTCGTAGAGCCAGTTCGTGCGCCGCGAGGTGAACTCCGCCGTACCCCATTTGCTCTCGATGGTGAGCGGCTGAGGGTCGGTGGCCGACGTGTGGTAGCGCGCTTCCACGGCGAACCGCTCGCCCAGTGCGGAGAGAGGCAGCTCACGCCCCGAGTCAGTGTCCACGAGCCGGTTGCCGTCCAGCCTGATCGCGTCCGGCTCCGCGCCCAGTGCGTCCGCCGCGCGGTACTTCAGTTGCTGGCGCAGGTCGCCGGCCGCGCTAATTACCGCATTCCCCATGATGAACGTTTGCCGGCTGCCGCCGGTCGGCCCCGCGCTCGGGCTGAGCCGCGTGTCGGGCAGGATGACCTCGATGCGGTCGAGGGGCAGGTCAAGCTCGCGCTGCGCTAGCCCGGCCAGCAGCGGGTTTGCGCCCTGGCCCATCTCGCAGTAGCCGGTCAACACTTTGCAGAAGCCCTCGCTGTCAAGCTCCACGATCGCGCCCGCGCTCTCCGGCACGTTCTTGCCCACACCCACGGTCTTTTGCATGCACGCGGTGCCGACGCCGATGCGCTTGCCCTCGCGCGCTTGAGGGATGACCGTTCGCCGCAGTTCCTCCTGCGCGGCCCGAATCGTCTCCTTGATTGTGACAATGCCGGGTTCCTGGACGTGATCGACGACGTTCGGCAGGCCCACGTCCAGCGCGTTGAGGTAGCGGAACTCCAACGGGTCCATGTTCAGCTTGCGCGCCAGCTCATCCAGCGCGCACTCGACCGCGAACGCGATCTTCGGCGCGCCAAAGCCACGCATCGCGCCGCCGATCACGTTGTTCGTGTACCATGCCTGCGCGTGCAGGTTGAGGTGCGGGATGAAATACGGCCCGGTGTTCGTGACGCATCCGGAGACAAGCACTGCGGAGGTCGACGAGGCATACGCGCCCGCGTCGAGCACGACCTTGTCCTCCAGCGCGAGGATGCGGCCCGAGGCGTCCGCGCCGACCCTAACATGAATCCACGAGGCGTGGCGCTTGGCGTGCGCGCGCATCGATTCCTCGCGCGTGTACGTCAGCTTGACCGGCCGCCGCGTCTTGAGCGCGCCGAGTGCCAGGAAACGCTCGATGCAAACGTCCGTTTTGCCGCCGAACGCGCCGCCGACGGGCAACTGCATCACGCGCACCTTGTCGACGGGCAGATCGAGGATCGCTGCCAGTTCGCGGCGCGCGTCCCACGCGGCCTGGCTGCCGAATTGCACCGTGATGCCGCCGTCCGGGTCCGGGATGCCCAGGCCCGACTCGGGCTCAATGAACGCGTGCTCGACGAACGGCGTAGTGTAATCCTGCTCGACCACCGCCGCGCACTGCGCGAAAGCCGCTTCAACGTCGCCGCGCGTGACGCGCATCTCCTTGAGCAGGTTGCCGCCTGGATGTAGCTGCGGGGCATCGGGAGCGGCTGCCTCGAAGGGGGTGTACACGCCGGGGAGAACGTTGTACTCAACACGGATGGCGTCACGCGCCGCAGCCGCGATTTCGAGCGTCTCGGCAAAGACGACCGCGATGGGATCGCCGATGTAGCGAACGCGGTCCGTGACGAAAACGGGCTGATCCGCTGTCACCAGGCCAAAGAGGTTGCGCCCCGGCACGTCCTTCGCAGTCAGCACGGCCGCCACGCCCGGCATGGCTTCCGCCGCACCCGTGTCGACGCTGAGAATCTCCGCAGACGCATGATCCGTCCAGCGCACTTTGCCGTAAAGCATCCCTTCGAGCTGGATGTCATCCCCGAACTGCTGCTTGCCGGTCACGAGCTTGACCGCATCGCGGCGCAACGCGGTGGCATTGGACGTCTCGGGGCGGGGGGGAATGGTGCGGTTCTCCGCCACGTAAGGCGCCGCGTCCTGAATTGCCTTGATGATGTTCACGTACCCCGTGCAGCGGCAGAGGTTGCGGTTAGTGGTGAGGGTCTTCTTAATCTCCTGCTCGGAAGGCTCCGGCTCCTTCTCGAGCAGCACCTTCGCGGACATGATCATGCCCGGGGTGCAGAAGCCGCATTGCACCGCGTTATTGGCGATGAATGCTTCCTGCAGAGGGTGCAGCGCGCCGTTCTCGTCAAGGTGTTCGATCGTCTCAACCGTCGCGCCGGCCAGTTTGCCCATCTTCAGCAGGCACGCGCGCTGCGCTTTGCCGTTAACAATTACCGTGCACGCGCCGCAGTGGCCCGTTGAGCAGCCGTCCTTCGTGCCGGTGAGGCCGAGGGTGTCGCGCAGGAAGCGGAGCAGCGACAGATCGGGCGAGACGCAGGCGGACACCTGTCGGTCGTTCACCGTCAGTTCGACCATCTGCAGGACCGGCTCCGTGTCCTGAGTCATTCTCTTTCTCCCTGAGAGATGCGCTGGCTGCACTTGGATCGGAGAGGAAAAGTGAGCAGTCCTCTGAGGACTAACCACAATGGAGATTGTACCACGATGCGCAAGGCATGTCAAGGGGCTTGGGGCGAAAATATTCTCCAAGTTTACATTGTCTACTGGGGATTGACAGCAGAAACAGAATGTGATACGCTGCGCGCAGCCTCTGCCAGAGCAAATGCGGGATGCCGCGCCTCCACGGAGCCGTGCGTAGTATCCGCGCGGCCTTCTCAACCAATGATTGACGTTACCATGCGCACTTGGGCGAGCGCGGGCGCCGACTCGCGGCCCTGGCGCAATCCACGTTGTTTCCCGACACGGTCAACTGCGTACCAGAACAGGAGGTAGCGTGAGCGATAAGCACCGGACTTTGTTCGTCACTGATCGCGGTCTGCAACAGCAGCAGTGGGCGCTGGCCGGCGCGCCGCCCGAGCTTGACATCGTTATGCGCCGCGCGCCAGGCAAAGAGGAAATCCTTGGCCTGCTGCCCGAGATGGAGTTTTTCATCTCCGAGCGGTCGGGCGTCATCGACGCGGACATGATCGCGGCCGGCAAAAAGCTGCGCCTGATCCAGCGGCTCGGCGTGCAAACCTGGGACATCGACCTGGAGGCCGCACGCGCGGCCGGGATTCCGGTGTGCTTCCTGCCGGTCAAGACGTGCCAGCTTGTCGCGGAGCACGTCATCCTGCAGACGCTCGGCCTGATTAAGCGGGTGCGCGAGTTGATGAAGGTGTCCGAGGACGGCGAGGACTGGGGCGCGCCCCCGCGGCGCTGCGACGAAGACCACTTCGCCTACAATTGGTCCGGGCGGCAGAACATCGACGGCCTGATGGGCAAGACCGTCGGCATCCTCGGCTTTGGCGAGATCGGCGTGGAGCTCGCGTGGCGGCTGAAGGGGTTCGACTGCCGCGTGCTATATCAGAAGCGCAAGCGGCTGCCGGAGAAGGTGGAGGCCGAATACGGCCTGACCTACGCGTCCCGCGACGAGGTCGCGCGGGAGAGCGACGTGGTCGTCGCGCTGATGCCTTTCGGCCCGGAAACTGAGCAGAGGCTGAACAAGGACTTCTTCGCCGCCATGCGACCCGGCGCAATGTTCGTGCAGTCGGGCGGCAGCGGCACGGTCGACGAGGCCGCGCTCGCCGGGGCGCTGACAGCGGGACATCTGGGCGGGGCCGCGGTGGACGGCTTCACGTGGGAGCCGGTGCAGCCCGACAACCCCTTGCTGGCACTGGCCCGCGACCCGTTCTGCAACCTGATGCTGACTCCGCACGTGGCGGCCGGCGCGGTGACGATCACCGGCGCGCTGCGCGCACCCGACTACGTCAACATCCGTGCCGTCCTGAGCGGCGGCGAACTGCGCTACCGGCTGGCGTAGGCGCGTTGAGACGTCAGGCAGGCCGCGCGACCGCGGAGATGTACTCCGCGCACCCGTCGCCCACCGCGCGAATGCTGTTGAGGTAGCGGTTCTCGAAATAGATCGAGTCGCCCGCCTTGAGCTCGTACGACTGGCCGGAAAGCTGGACCTCCAGTTGCCCGTCCAGCACGACGATGCACTCCTCCGTCGGCTCGGCCAGCGGCTGCTGCATGATGTTGCCGGCGTCGGGCGGTATGCGCACCTGGAACAGCACCATCCGCCGGGTAATCTGCGGCGTGAGGATTTCGTACTTGACGTTGCTGTCCGGGAACGTCATCTGGCGGCGCTGCTCCTTCGTCACGACCAGTTGGTCTTCCGCCGAATCGGTCAGCAGGCGGTGCAGCGGCACGCCGAGGGAGTTCGCGATCCGGCGGGCCGACGCGAGGGTGGGATTCGCCTGGCCGCGCTCCAGCGCGCTGAGAAACGTGGCGCTGAGGTCCGTCGTTTCGGCCAGGTCGCGCAGGCTCAGGTTCAGTTCGAGGCGGCGTTCTTTGATGCGCTCGCCGAACCTGAGGTTATCCATTGAAAAATCAGTCATGCGTGGCGGTCCTTGTGTCTAAATCCATTGTGATTATGCCACATTTGGGCATACACGCGCAAAGCGGGCCGGCCGATTCCGCCCGCGCCTGGTAAGAAGGACCGATCCGATGGAGTACACGGGCTACCTCGATTTCTGGTTCACCGACCGGCCGATGGTCGAGCGGGTCGAGCCGATGGTGGCGCTGGGCATCCGGCGCGTCGACGCGTGGTACTGGCGCGGGCAGCCGATGGCCGAGCTCGCCGCCGAGTGCCGCCGACTGGGCGCGGTGCTCAACTCGACGTTCGACGACGAGATGGGCTCGCTGGCGGATCCGGGCGACAACGAGCTCACCTGCCGAAGCTGGAGCGAAAGCCTGGAGATGGCGTGCCGGTTCGATGTCAAACACCTCTATCTCTTCTCCAACCAGGTCGACCTCGTCAACGGCAAGACGGTCAGCCGCCGCCTCTCCTCCAACTTCACCGAAGCCGAGCAATACGCGAACACGCTGCGCCAGACCGAACGCATCCTGAAGCTGGTCGAGCAGACGCCGGTTAAGGTGTGGGTCGAGGCGCTGAACCAGTTCCACATCAAGGGCGGCATCCTCGTCCACGACCATGACCTCGCCGCGCACTGGGTGCGCCAGTTCAGCCACCCGCAGCTCCATATGGTGTTCGACACCTATCACCAGCAGCGCGAGGCCGGGAATCTCATCTGGGGTCTGGAGCAGTACGCCGGGCTGTACGAAGCGTTCCACATCGCGGACGTGCCGACGCGCCAGGAGCCCGGCACCGGCGAGATCAACTACCCGGCATTGCGCCGCAAGCTTGGCGAGCTGGGCTACGACGGGCTGGTCGGCCTGGAGTTCTATCCGTCCACTACGGAGGCCGAGGCGCTCGAGCGCGTGAAATCCATCTTCCCACTTTAGTCATCGGAGCCGTTGCATGAAAGCAGTCGTTCTGGGTTGTGTTGGCGCGATGGGAGTCCACGCGACGAGTGAGCTGGTCGCGTCGCGCTGCTTCGACGAAGTCATCGTCGCGGACGCGGATATCGCAAAGGCGCGACAGATGGGGCAGGCGTGGGGCCTGCCGGAGAGCGCAGTCGTCACGCTGGACGCATCGGATGGCGCAGCGCTGCGCGCGATCATGTCGGATTCGCCCGACGTGGTCGTGAACGCGCTGCCCATGCGCTTCACGCTCGGCGTGGCGGAGGCCGTCGTCGACATGGGCGTCCGCGCCATCGACCTGAGCGATATTTCGGCCAACCTGCGCGCCATGCACGACAAGGCGGTCGAACGGGGTGCGGTCTACGTCTCCGGCTGCGGCTCCAGTTCGGGGCTGACCAACATGCTCGCCCGGCACGGCAGCCGCGGCATGTCGGAGATCGAGTCGGTGGAGATCAGTTTCGCCTCCTTCCGCTCCATCGCCCTGTCGCCCGCGTCGGTCGACGGCGTGTTCTGGGAATTCGGGCCGCAGGTGCCGCGCGGGTATTATTCCGACGGCGCATGGCGTCAGGTCGCGCTGTGGGACGGCGCGAAGGAAGTGGACTTCCCCGAACCCATCGGCCGCCAGACCGTGTACATCGTGCCCCAGAGCGAGACCCACACCCTGCCGCGCACCCTCGGTGCGCAGCGCGTCACCGTGCGTGGCGCGTTCACGCCCAAGGCCATGCGCCTCATGCAGGCGCTCACCTCCTACGGCGTGTTCGAGCCGCAGCCGGTGACGATCAACGGCGCGCCCATTGCCCGCCGCGAGTTGATCAAGCAGTACCTCGTCCAGGCGCCCGAGGCCAACGAGGAGCCGCACTGGGGCTACGCGCTCCACGTCGAGGTGACGGGGTTGCAGGACGGCCGCTCCATCCGGCGCACCCTGCGCACCACCCACCCGCCCGCCACCGAGCCGGGCTGGGCCGGACCAGACGCGTGGGCCAGGTGCGTTGCTTTGCCGCTGGCGGTCGGCGCGCTGCTGCTGGCGCAGGGCGAATATCGCGGCGCGGGGGTCGATGCGCCGGAGAGTTTTCTGCCCGCCGACCGCTTCCTCGCGGAGCTGGCGGCGCGCGGGCTGCGCGCTTTTGAGACGGAGCAAATCGTCTAGCGGAGGCGGCGATGCGCATTATCCTGCCCAAACTGGGTCTGACCATGACCCACGGTACGATTACGGAGTGGCTGGCCGCGCCGGGCGATGCGGTGAAGGCCGAAGAACCACTGTGCGCATACGAGACCGAAAAGGTGACGCTGGAGCTCACCGCGCCCGAAGACGGCGTGCTGGCGCAAATCTTGGTCGAAGTGGGGACAACCGTGCCGGCGGGCGCGGAGGTGTGCGAGTTCCTGACCGCAGCCGAAGCTGCGCGACAACCCCCGCCCGGCCCGGTTGAGCCGCGCGCAACACAGGCGGCAAGCGGAGCCATTGGCGCCGCAATCGCCGCGGCAGCGCGCCCGGCTGCGCTCCTGCCCGGCAGCGGCAGCCCGCTGAACGCGACGCCAAAGGCCCGCGCGCTCGCCCGCGAACTCGGCATCGACCTCACGCAGGTGGTCGGCCGCGGTCCGCAGGGGCGCATCCAGGCTGCGGACGCGCAGGCATATCACGACGCGCGGCAGCGCGCGCCGGTGAAGGCCACCCCGCTCGCGCGCCGCATGGCGGCAGCCGAAGGCATTGACCTTGCCGCCATTGCCGACGCGGGGGCGGAGGGCATCATTACGCGCGACCGCGTGCAGGCGGCCATGCGCGGGGAGCCAAAGCCGGCGGTGCCGCCGGAGCCCCCTGCCCCGCCGCCCGCCCTCCGCGAAACCGTCGTCCCCCTGACCAGCCTGCGCCGCACTATCGCCGAGCGCATGTCGGCCAGCGCATACACCGCGCCGCATGTCACCCTGTTCACCGATGCGGACGCGGGCAACCTCGTCTCCGCGCGGCAGCAGCTTAACGCGGAGTTGCCCAAAGAGCGCAAGATCGGCTACAACACCCTGCTGGCCGCGCTCGTCGCCCGCGCCCTTAAGGAATACCCGCAGCTAAACTCGCGCCTCGAAGCCGACGGCCTCCACCTGCTGGCGGACATCAACATCGCGCTCGCCATCGACACCGAGCGCGGGCTGATGACCCCCGTGCTGCGCAACGTGGACGCGCTCAACCTGCCCGCGATTCAGCAGGGGTTCAACGACCTGACCGCGCGCGCGTTGGGTGGCCGGTCGCTGCCGGGGGACTTCGAGGGCGGCACGTTTACGATCACCAACCTCGGCTCGCTCGACATCGACGGATTCACCCCGATCATCAACCCGCCGCAGGCCGCGATTCTGGGTGTGGGGCGCATCGCGGACCGCGCGGTCGCGCGCGAGGGCGCGGTCGTCGTGCGGCCCATGATCACCCTAAGCCTCAGCTTCGATCACCGCATCGTCGACGGCGCGCCCGCCGCCCGCTTCCTGCAGCGCATCAAGCAGTTGGTGGAGCGGCCCCTGGCGCTGCTCCTGTGAGGAAACTCGGAGGAACGAATGAAGATCACCGATTACCCCGTTGAGCAACTGCTGGCGCTCTACCGCCAGATGCTCAGCGTGCGCGAGTTCGAGTTGCGCGCGATCAACGAACGTCGCGCCGGGTTGATCCCCGGCTTCATCCATAGCTGCGTCGGGCAGGAAGCGACCGCGGTGGGCGCGTGCGCGGCCCTTGAGCCGCAAGACGTGATCACCAGCACGCACCGCGGGCACGGTCACCTCGTGGCGAAGGGCGGCGAGCCGAAGTACATGATGGCCGAGTTGGCTGCGCGCACCACCGGCTATTGCGGCGGCAAGGGCGGCTCGCTCCACATGACCGATTTCAACCTCGGCATCCTCGGCGCGAACGGCATCGTGGGTGGCGGCATCCCCATCGCGGTCGGCGCGGCGCTGGCGTTTCAGCAGCGCAAGGAGCCGCGCGTCGCGCTCTCCTTCTTCGGCGACGGCGCGACCAACGAAGGCTCGTTTCACGAGGCGCTCAACCTGGCGGGGCTGTGGCGGCTGCCGGCCGTCTTCTTCTGCGAAAACAACCTGTACGGCGAAGGCACCCCGCAATCCAGGCAGGCCCCCGTGGCCGACCTCGCGATCCGCGCGAGCAGCTACGCCATGCCCGGCGTCACAGTCGACGGGAACGACGTGCTGGCCGTCTACGAGGCGACTAGAGCCGCGGCGGACCGCGCGCGCAATGGCGGCGGGCCGACCCTGATTGAGGGCAAGACCTACCGCCACCGCGGCCACTATGAGGGCGACCCGATGGTCTACCGCACGAAGGCCGAGATGGACGAGTGGAAGGGCCGCGATCCCATCGTCAACTTCCGCGCGCGGCTGCTGGCCGATGTCGGAGTCGCGGAGGACGCGATCACGCAGATCGAGAGGGATGTCCAGCGCGGGCTGGATGAAGCGGTGGCGTTTGCGGCGAGCAGCCCGAAGCCCGCGCCGGAGACGGCGCTGGAGGGCGTGTACGGCGACACCCACGGCGGGCTGGTCTTCTGACGAAATGAGGCTTTCCATGCGCACCATCACCTATAGTCAAGCCATTTACGAGGCCATGCGTGAAGAAATGGCGCGCGATTCGAACGTAATCCTGATCGGCGAGGATGTGGGCGCGTTCGGGGGCGTCTGGGGCGTCAGCGGCGACCTGGTCAAGCTCTTCGGCGAGGACCGCGTGCGCGATACGCCCATCAGCGAGGCTGGCATCGTCGGCGCGGGCCTCGGCGCGGCCATGATGGGCATGCGCCCTATCGTCGAGATCATGTTCGGCGACTTCATGCCCGTTGCGGGCGACCAGTTGGTGAACCAGGTCGCCAAGGCGCGCTACATGAGCGGCGGCAAGGCGCGCATCCCCCTGACCATTCGCGTGACCACCGGCGCGCCCGGCTCCTCCGCCGCCCAGCACTCGCAGTCGCCCGAAGGCTGGTACATGAACGTACCGGGCTTCAAGATCGCGGTGCCCGCGGTAGCCGCAGACGCGAAGGGGCTGCTTCGCACGGCCATCCGGGGTGAAGACCCGGTGCTCTTCTTCGAGCACAAGATGCTCTACGCGACGAAGGGCGAGGTGCCGGAAGACCCCGACTTCGCCATCCCCTTCGGACAGGCCGCGGTGCGCCGGCCGGGCCGCGACGTGACCATTGTCGCCATCGGCGGGATGTTGCCGAAGGCGATGGAGGCTGCGGACGCGCTGGCGAAGCAGGGCATCGAGGCCGAGGTGATTGATCCGCGCACCCTCGTGCCGCTCGACAGGGACACCATCCTGGCGTCGGTGCGCAAGACGAGCCGCGTCATTATCGCGTATGAGGCGCACAAGCGGCTGGGGCCGGGTGCGGAGATTGCCGCGCTGATCGCCGAGGAAGGGATCGGCTACCTCGACGGGCCGATTGTCCGCGTCGCGGCGAAAAACGTGCCCCTGCCCTACAGCCCCGACCTGGAAAACTACGTCCTGCCGAGCGCGACGGACATCGTCGACGCGGCCGCGCGGCTGGCCTGCGGCGCGCTGTAGGCGCAGGGATCATGGCCGGGGAGACGGTCGAAGTTCGTCTCGCAGGACGGCTGACGCGCTACGCGTCCGCGCCAGGCGATGCCGCGGAGGCCGTGCTGCGCGCGCGGCCGGGCCGCTCCGTGGCCGAAGTGGCTGCGGAGGTCGGCATCCCGCCGCACGAGGCGTTTGTGGCCGTCGTCAACGGCCGCACCTGCGACTCGCGCCGGATGCTCGCGGCCGGCGACCGTGTCACGCTGCTCCCCCCCATTGCCGGAGGATGATGATGTCATTAGTCGGGCTGAGCCTGTCCATCCCGTACGAGCCTGCCGGGCGCAGGCAGACGCGCGCCATCAACGGCAAAGTCCTGCGCGTCGACTTGAGCGCGGGGCGCATGTGGGTGGACGAACCGGAGCCGTCCTTCTACCGCGCGTATGTCGGCGGCCGCGGGGTCGCGCTCCACTACCTCCTCTCCGAGATGCCCGCGGGCGTCGATCCGCTCGGCCCGGACAACCTGCTTGTGTTCGCGCCCGGCGTGCTGACCGGCACGGTCATGCCGGGGAGCGGGCGGCACGGCGTGGCCGCAAAATCGCCGCTCACGGGCGCCCTTGCCAGCGGCGAGGCGGGCGGCTGGTGGGGCAGCGAGCTTAAGCGTGCGGGCTTCGACGCGATCATCATCAGCGGCCGCGCGAGCGAGCCGGTCTACCTCTCCGTGCGCGACGGGCGGGCGGAAGTCCGCTCCGCAGCCGCCCTGTGGGGGCAGTTGACCGAGGATGCGGCGGACGCGATTCGCGCGGAACTCGGCGACACCCGCACGCAGGTCGCCACCATTGGCCCGGCGGGCGAAAACCTGGTCCGCTACGCCGCAGTTATGCACACCCCGAACCGCGCCGCGGGCCGCTCCGGGCTGGGCGCGGTCATGGGGAGCAAGAACCTCAAGGCGATTGCCGTGCGCGGCACGCTGTCGCTCGGCCTGGCCGACAAGGAGCTGATGAACCAGGTCGTCAAGTGGATCGGTCGCACTTATCGCGAGAGCATGGGGTGGGCGGTCGAGAACGGCACGGCCGGCTCGGTCAAGTG
>CAZPTI010000007.1:0-3609 GCA_964588925.1 uncultured Anaerolineales bacterium
CTCGGTAACTACCGCATCCTCCGCCTCGTCAAGCGGACCGGCATGTCGGCGGTGTACCTGGCGCGCGACGTCAAGCTCCAGCGCGACGTCATCGTCAAGACCATGCTTCCTGCTGAGAGCGGCGACGAGAGCTTCGCCGCGCGCTTTGAGCAGGAAGCCCTTGCCACCGCGCGGCTGGCGCATCCCAACATCGTCCACATCTACGACTTCGGCCGCGAGGGCGAGCTGTCGTACATGGTGATGGAGTACCTGCCCGGCGGCTCGCTGTACGACGTGTCCGCGCGGCTGCGGCGCGAAGGCCGCAGCATCGACCAGGCGCAGGCCGTCCAGATCGGCATCGCGATCAGTTCCGCGCTGCACCACGCGCACGAGGCCGGCATCATCCACCGTGACGTGAAGCCGAGCAACGTCCTCTTTGCGGCAGACGGCCGGCCCGTGCTGGTTGACCTCGGCATCTCGAAGGTGCGCGAAGGCCCGCGCCTGACCCGCACCGCCACGTCAATCGGCACGCCGGAATATATGTCGCCGGAGCAGGGGCGGGGCGATCCGGTCGATGCGCGCACCGACATCTACTCGCTCGGCGTCGTGCTGTACGAACTGCTCGCGGGCGCGCTGCCGTTTCAGTCCGACACGCCCTGGGGCCTCGTCTACAAGCACATCCAGCAGCCGCCTCCGCCGCTCCCGGCCGCCGTGCCGCCTGCGCTGCGCTCCGTGGTCGAGAAGGCGATGGCGAAGCGTCCGGCAGATCGTTTCGCGTCGGGCCTCGAAATGGCTGCGGCGCTCCGCCGCGCGCTCGAAGTTCCGTCGAAGCGGCTGTACACGCCGCCTGCGCCGCCTGCTGCGGCTGAACCCGCGACGGAAGACGCGCGAGAGCGGACGCGCTTGCTCCGCCCGCAACCGCCTTCGACCCAGCCTCGCATGCCTGGCGCAAACGCGCGTGGCGCACCGCAGCTATCGCGCGCAGTGCTCACCTGGTTCGCGGTTGCGGCGGTCATCCTCGTGATTGCCGGCTCGCTGCTGGGCGCGCTCCTTGCGCGCGCCGGGCTACGCGAACAGCCCGCTGCGGTGACAATCGAAGCCGCGACACAGGCCACCGCCGCGCTGCCCGCCACAGCAACTCGCGTTGCGCCGACCGCAACGGCTGCCGGCGGAAAGGTCGCAGCATCTTTGAGCCCAACTAGCGCGGTCGCTGATGCAAGGCAGGTCACGCGCACACCGAAGGCCACCGCGACGGTACATGCCAAAGTGGCCGAAGCGCCTGTGCCTGCCGCGACCGCGACGCTTGAAGCCGCTCCGACCAGAACACCCTCGCCAACCCCAACGCCCACGCGGACGAAACCTGCTCAGCTGCCTCGAAGTACGCCAACGGCTCGACCAGTTGCAACTGTGGTCGTAGGGCCAAGTGTACCTGTACCCATCTTGCAGGAACCTGATGGTTCAACGGAGACGGGCGGTGTAACATTCAGGTGGCAGTTACCTGGCTACATCTTGAAGGAAAGCGAAGGTTTTGCGGTGCTGGTGTGGAAGACCGGGACCGATCAGGGCGAGAAGGGGTTGACTCTGCCGTCGTTATTTAATGCGTGCGGCGAGCCGCTACGTGACAACTCGTTTTTTGTCTCGGACCTGTCCATGTGGCCCGGATACAGGGGGGATGGCGAGTACGAGTGGACAGTTATCGTGGTCGAAACTGTGATAAAGCAGAACGATCGTTGCAAGCAGATCAGCGAGCAGCCGGAAGCGCACCGTTTCTTTTACCGAATGCGAGAGGCTCCTGCGCTGGAACCGACGCAACTCCCTCCGCCGACGCAAGCCGCTCCGGCAAGGTAGAACGCCAATCAAACTCAGGCGCAGTTAAGCGTTCCTTCTCCACGCTGTCTGCGTTTATCCAGTAGCGGCGCGCAACGACTCGATTCGCCACCGGGCAGCACTTTTCGTCCACCGAACGAGCGCCGGCATCCATCTCCTGACACGACACTGCGGAGGCAGCCGATGCAGTCCGACCGACAACGGCCGCGTGGCCTGACTCGTTATCGCAAGTTCGCGCTTGCGCTGATCGCCCTGACGCTGTTCGTAGCGGCCCTGTCGCTCGTGCCGGTCGCGTCGTATGGCGCAGCCGCGCAGCCCCTTGGCTGCCGCGAGTTGCTCGTCAACGGCGGCTTTGAAGACGGCAGCGTTGGTTGGACGCAGTACAGCAAGCTCGGCAATCCCTTGATCGACCCGTTCTACCCGCGCACCGACAAGAACGGCGCTTGGCTCGGCAGCCAGGACAACGCCGACGACCGCCTCTCGCAGACTGTCATCCTGCCCGGAGCCTCCAGGATCACCCTGAGCTACTGGTGGGCGATCCATACCGAAGAGCCGCCCGGCGGATCGTTCGACACATCCCGCACCGAACTACTCAGCAGCGGCGGATCAGTGATGACGACGACACTGGTCCTCGACAACGACAGCGCCGAAGCTTTGCTCTGGAACGAAGCCGTCACGGACCTCACCGCCTATGCGGGGCAAAGCGTCCAGCTCCGCTTCAAGACGGCAACCGATGCGTTGAACCCCAGCAGTTTCTTCTACGACGACGTTAGCATTGTCGCCTGTCCGAACGAGGGCACACCAACCGTCACACCGACGCCAACCGCCACGGCAACTGTGTCGCCCACAGTGACTCCCCGGTCGCGTCTGTTCCTGCCGCTGCTCCTGCGCTAATCTCCGCGGCGAATTGCGCGAATTTCGCTGAAGTTCGCGCAATTCGCGCGAAAGACGTCACGCCCAGTATACATAGACAATCGGGCTGTTCGGTCCGCCCTTTGCGCTCCACTGGTAAATCCACCACGCGTCGTAGGGGCTGAGGTTGACGCAGCCGTGGCTTCGCGGCCGGCCGAACTTGTCGTGCCAGTAGGCCGTGTGCAGGGCGTAGCCGCTGTAGAAGTAGCAGGTCCAGGTCACGTCTTCGATGTAGTACCCCGGCCCGGACATCTTCCCCGTGTCCAGCCGCCGCCAGGTGCGGAAGACGCCCTGCACTGTCGGCGTGCCCGGCAGCCCGGTCGCGGCGAGCGCAGCGTAAACGGCCCGATCTCCTTCGTAGCAAACCACCGTTTGCTGCGACAGGTTCACCGCGACCCACAGCGCCGTGGCGGGGATGCTGGAAGGCCGCGCCTTGCGCCGCGCGACGCCCACCTGCCGCCCCTCGACCCAGCGCCCCTCGCCGATCCGGTACCACGCTGCGCCATTGGCCGTCGCCTGTTCGAGGATGGGGACGACGCGGTAATGGTCCAACTGGTCGACGACGATGCTGCCGCCGCCCAGCCCGGGTTTGTTCCGCACGTCCAGCTTCTCCGGCACGACCCAGCCGAAGGGGAGGGACACCGCGCCGGCGAGGCGACTACTTTCGTCCGCGGCGCGTGACCGGGTCACTCGGACGAAGCGCGCCGCCACCCAGCGATCCACGCCAATGCGGTACCAGTTCTCGCCGCCCGCCTGCGCCTCTTCGTAGATCGTCACCTCCGCGCCCGCGCGCAGCGTCGCCACGGGCGGATTAGCCGCGCTCACCCCCGGCCGCGCGCGGACGTTCAGCACGCTGGCGGTCACGACGCCCTTGCGGTTGCCCGGTGGCGG
>CAZPTI010000007.1:3709-47552 GCA_964588925.1 uncultured Anaerolineales bacterium
CGCGGACGTTCAGCACGCTGGCGGTCACGACGCCCTTGCGGTTGCCCGGTGGCGGGGGTGGGGGCGGGGCGGTCGCGTCAAGCGTGACCCCGCGCAGGTCGGAGGGCACGAAGAAAACCACCGTATCGGCCTTCACCCAGTCGCCGCCCGCGGTTTGATACCAGCGCGCGCCGCCGGCCGTCGTCTCGCGGCGCACGCTCAACCACACGCCCGCGCCCACCCACCGGCGCACGCTCCCACCGCCGGCCGCGCTGTAGGTTCGAGCGCCGCCGGGCTTCGCCTTGATGTTGCGATAAGGCAGCCAGGGCACGCTGAAAGCAGGCAGCGCGCTCTCAGCCGCGCGCTCGTCCGGTGCGTACAGCGGTTCCGCCGCGCCGACCGCTGCATCTGTCGCGCCTGTTTCGCCCGGCTCCGCGATCTCAAGCTCGCTCTGAGCAAGCGTCGCCAACCAGAACCCCTCGCCGTCCAGCAGGTCGAGGCTCACCGTGTACACGCCCGGCTTCGGGTACGTCAACAGCACCTCGGCTGCGACGGCCTGCCCCGGTTCGCCCGCGAACTCCCGCGCCTGCCCGATCCCGCCGTCGAGCCGCAGCCGGTGGCTCGACGGCAGGGGAGGAACTGTCACCTTGAGCAAGCGTTGCTCCGGCAAACCCGCGACGGGGGAAAACGCAAAGAGCTCGACGGGCGTTGCGTCCGCCGCTCCGGCCACAGACCGCGCGCCCGCTTCCTCCGGTTCGATCACCGCGCTCGCCGCAACTGCGCCATCCAGCAACAGCTCGGCAGTATACGGCCCTGCGCCGCTGTATCTGTGCGTCGCCAGGGGGAGCGATCGCTGGTCGCGCCACGTGACGGCAGTCGGCGCGCAGAGCGGCCCGAGGTCGAGCGCCGCGCCGTCGCCAGTGCGCAACTGCGCAGCAGGGCAAAGCTGCTCAGACTCGTCGCCCGGCGCAACGCTATCCGCAGCGAAGATCGCAACGAACGTCACTTCGCGTTCCCCCTCAGCAGGGGTCACGGCAAGTCGAACTGCTATTCCGGTCATAGCGCATCCTTTCTCGCGGCGGGCCGATTAGAGCCTGGCGCGGCCTGCTCAACGTTTTTATCTACGCATCCAGCCTGCAAATAAATCATACCACATAATCCAGCGGCGCGACAAGGGCAAGCGCGCATGAGTGCGGTTCACGATTTCGCGCGAAATTCGGTTTTGCTGCGCACGCGTGATCGCGGTTATGGTTGAACGCGTGCGCTCGTTTTGGCAGACGCGGGACGCGGCCGGGCGCGGGTTCCCGCATGCGGTTGGGGCGCGTGATGGGTAATACCACAGATTACGCAGATTAGCGCAGATTGCCCTTGCTCGCCTTCTCGCGCAATTCGCGGAAACTCGATAGTCGCGCGATAATTGTTGCGCGGCAGCGGGGGTGTGATGGGACTACTGGCAAAGCTATTCACGCGCGACAGGGCGCGACGCGAGGCGCTGGTGACAGGCGAAGTAATGCCTGAGCCGCAGCGCTGCGTGCAGTGCGGCATCTGCTCGTATTATTGCCCCATCAACATCGACGTCCGCCGCCACGCGCTGACAGGCGAGCCGGTGGTCGACAGCCATTGCCTGACCTGCGGCGAGTGCGTCGCGCGCTGTCCGCGCGGCGTGCTCCACTTCAGCCGGATCGAGATTTTCGACAGATAAACCGCCGCGATGCGGCAGACAGGGTCGTATGCCCACTCGCTTCGTCATTATCGGCGCCGGAGCCGCCGGCATTGCTGCCGCCACAACGTTGCGCAGCCATGACCCGAACGCCGAAATCGTCGTCCTTTCCGACGATCCGCACGGCTATTACTCCCGCCCCGGCCTCGCCTACTACCTCACCGGCGAAATCCCGGAACGGCAACTTTTCCCCCTGCGGCCGGACGAGTTGCGCGATCTGCGCATCGAGCTGCGCGCGGCGCGCGTCGTCTCCCTCGATCCCGCCGCGCACCGGCTTGCGCTACTGGAGGGGCAACCCCTCCCCTACGACCGCCTGCTGCTGGCGACCGGTTCGCTTGCCGCGCCCCCAGCGGTTCCTGGCATCGACCTTGACGGCGTCGTCAAGCTGGACGACCTGGAGGATGCGCGGCGGATCGTGGCGGGCGCGCGGCGGGCGCATGCGGCTGTCGTCATCGGCGGAGGCATCACGGCGCTTGAAATCGTCGAAGGCTTGCGCCGTCACTGCCGCGAGATCCACTATTTTCTGCGCGGGGACCGTTACTGGAGCAACGTGCTCGACGAGACCGAGTCGGCCATCGTGGAGCAGCGCCTTACTCATGACCGCGTTCGCCTGCATCGCCGGACTGAGTTAGCCGCGATCGAAGGCCGCGAAGGAAAAGTCGCCGCAGTGGTGACAAAGGCGGGCGAGCGCATCCCGTGCGGACTGGTTGCCGTGGCGATCGGCGTGCTTCCGCGCGCGGAGCTGGCGCGTTCGACCGGGCTGGCAATGGACCGCGGCGTCCTTGTCGATGAGTATTTCCGGGCCAGCGCGCCGGACGTTTTTGCGGCAGGCGACGTGGCGCAGGTCTATGATCCGCTCACGAGCAGCGCCGTGCTCGACACCCTGTGGAGCGCGGCGATGGACCAGGGCCGCGCAGCCGGGCGCAATATGGCCGGCTCGCCCGCGCCCTACATCAAGCCGCCCGCGCTCAACGTCACGCGGCTGGCCGGGCTGACCACGACGCTGATCGGCGCAGTCGGACGCGGGCGCGACTCCGATCTCGTCGCCATTGCGCGCGGCGATAGCGAGACGTGGCGCGGGGCCAGCGCGATCTTGAACGCCATTTCTGTCGAGGACGTGTCGGAGGTCAACCGCGTGCGCGTCCTGATAGGCGAGAAAAGCCTGGTCGGCGCGGTGGTCATGGGCGACCAGGCCATGTCGCGGCCGTTGGAGGAACTTGTCGCGCGGCAGGTCGACATTGCCGAGATTCGCGCCGCCCTGCTTGCGCCCAACGCCGACATCCCGGCTATCATCGGTCCCTTCTGGCAGCAGTGGAGGCAGAGGCATGCGCCGCCGACCCGTTGAACTCTGGATTGCTGTTGCGCTCATGCTGGCGCTCACAGGCATCTATGCCGCCGTTACGGCCGCGTTGAGCAACGTTCCCGCCGCGAGCAGTCTCTTCGGGCATGGGATCGGCATCCTCGGCTTCATCCTCATGCTGATGACCGAGACGCTCTACTCGCTCCGCAAGCGCAGCCGCCTCGCTCGGTGGGGCCGTCCCGCGGACTGGCTCCGCTTCCATATCGTCACCGGCCTCGTCGGACCGTACATGGTGCTCCTGCATTCGTCGTGGAAATACAACGGCCTGGCCGCGGCTGCCATGCTGATGACGGTCATCGTCGTCTTTAGCGGGGTCACTGGCCGCTACATCTACACGCGCATCCCGCGCGATCCAAGCGGTCAAGAGTTGCTTGCGGGCCTCAGCCCGGCGGCCATCGCGAACGCTCGCCGCCTGCTCGCCACGTGGCACACCGTGCACATCCCGCTCGGCCTGGTCATGTTCACACTGGCATTCGTCCATATCGCCGCGGCGCTCTATTTCGCGACGTTTTTGCACTAAACTGATTTAGCGCTTCAATACGCAATAAGTTCTGAGGGTGGTGGGTCATGAAGCGTCCGCTCGGTTGTCTGTCTGGTGTGGGGCTGATCGCGGCGCTGCTGGCGCTCCTGGTCGTCGGCGGGGTGATCGCGGCGACGGGCGGCGTTCTCTTTTCGCCCGGTCCGCTCAACGCGCAGGCGGGCGACGCGACGCTCGGCGGCGTCGCTTCGCATGCGGAGACGCGCGGCGACTGCGCGGCCTGCCACACGCCCCCGTGGTCACACGAAGGCATGGCCGACCGCTGCGCGGGGTGTCACACCGCGATGGCTGACCCGAACAGCCACCTCGCGCAGTTCCACGAGCTGCTCTGGCGCGATACGCCCGAGCAGCCGTGCCGCGCCTGTCACCCGGAGCATCGCGGGGCAACCGCCTCACTGACCGACATTTCCGTCACCGATTTCCCGCACGACGCGACCGACTTCTCCCTCGCCGCGCACCGCAAAACCGCCGCGGGCAACCCGTTCGCGTGCGCCGACTGCCACGCGGACAACCTCACCGCATTCGAGGTGGCGACCTGCGATACGTGCCACGCGCAGCTTGACGCGGGGTACATGGCCGGCCACCGGCAGGATTTCGGCGCGCAGTGCCTGAGTTGCCACGACGGGGCGGATCGCTTCTCGGCGTTCGACCACAGCCAGACGCCATTTGCCCTCACTGGCGCGCACGCGGACGTTCGCTGCGGCGAGTGTCACACCGCGGCGGCGCCTGCTGACTTCGCCAACGCGCCGAAGGAGTGCATCGGCTGCCACCAGGAGGACGACGCGCATCAGGGCGGCCTGGGGACCGACTGCGCGGCCTGCCACACGCCGGATCAATGGGAGAACGCGACCTTCGACCATGCGAAGACTGCGTTCCCGTTGCAGGGCAAGCATACGGAAGTGAAGTGCGAGCAGTGCCATGCGGGCGGCAAGTTCAAGGGCACGCCCACGGATTGCGTCGCCTGCCACGAGAAGGACGACGCGCACGAGGGCCAGTTCGGGACCGACTGCGCGGCCTGCCACACGCCGGATGACTGGGAGAACGCGACCTTTGACCATGCGAAGACCGCTTTCCCCCTGACCGGCGCGCATCAGCAGGTGAAGTGCGAGCAGTGCCACGCGGGCGGGAAGTTCAAGGGGACGGCGACCGCCTGCTCTGGCTGCCACCAGGACCCGGCCTTCCACCGCGGCCTGTTTGCGCAGACATGCGATGCCTGCCACACGACAACGGCATGGCAGCCCGCGCGCTTCGACCTGCCCCACACGTTCCCGATCAACCACGGCGAAGGCGGCCCCAGCCCCTGCCGCACGTGCCACCCGGACGCGCTCGCGCAATACACGTGCTACGGCTGCCACGAGCATAACCCGGCGGAAATACAGGAAGAGCACGCTGAGGAGGGTATCGGCGACATTGCGAACTGCATCAAGTGCCACCCGACGGGGCAGGAGGAAGAGGGCGGCGAAGACTGAGCGGCTGTTGGACGATTTGACAGCGACTGTCTCTCAGAGTGATAATTGTTACGACCCTTGGGGTCGCCACGCCAGACACCCACCCCGCTCGCGCCCGCGAGCGAAAAAACCCAACCAAAGGAGCTCTATCTATGAGGTCCGTTCAGCTCCGCCGCAACCTGACGCTCGCGCTCGCGGTCGTCACGGTGTTGGCAATCCTGGCCGGCACGGCGTTTGCCGGCGCGCAGTCGTCCCCCGCGCCGAGTGTCGCGGCGCAAGACTCCGGCCCGCGCCCCGAAGTTCGTTCGGCAGAGGCGAACGTGGGCACGAACCCGCTCAAGGACACCTTCCCGCTCTACTCGAAGTACAGCTACCTCTACGAGATCCCGCGCAAGTGGCTGCCCAACCGGACCAACCCGGCGCAGCCCGAAGCGCCGGACCCGAACCTGCAGGATCAACCCCTCGCGCCGAACGTCATCAACCCCGACGTGAGCTTTGAGGGCGTCAATAACCGCAACGGCGTGCTGCCACCTGACCCGACCGGCGACATTGGCCCGAACCATTACGTGCAGGCCGTGAACCTCTCCTTCGCGGTCTACAGCCGCACCGGGACGCTGCTCTACGGTCCGGCCAACGTGAACACGCTCTTCTCCGGCATGGGCGGCGTCTGCGAGACCACGAACGACGGCGATCCCATCGTGCAGTACGACCACCTCGCCGACCGCTGGCTCATCAGCCAGTTCGCGCTGCCGAACTACCCGCGCGGCCCGTTCTACGAGTGCATCGCCATTTCGCAGACCCCCGACCCCACCGGCGCCTGGTATCGCTACCAGTTCACGGTGAGCAACACCAAGATGGACGATTACCCCAAGATCGGCGTCTGGCCCGACGGCTATTACATGTCCGTCAACCAGTTCAACCAGGGCACGCTAAGTTGGGGCGGGCAGGGCGTCGTGGTCTTCGAGCGCGACAAGATGCTCCAGGGCCAGACCGCGCGCATGGTCTACTTCGACCTGTACAACACCGATCCGAACCTCGGAGGCATGCTCCCGTCGGACCTGGACGGGCCCGCGCCTGCGGCCGGCACGCCCAACGTCTTCATGCAGGTCGATGACGATGCCTGGGGCTACTCGGTCGACCAGATGCAACTGTGGAAGTTCACGGTCGACTGGAACAACACCGCGAACTCAACCTTCACGAAGATCGGCAACCTTCCCGTTACTGCGTTCGATAGCGACATGTGCGGCGGTTCGCGCAACTGCATCTCGCAGCCCGGCGGCACGAAGGTGGATGCCATTGCCGACCGGCTTATGTACCGCCTGCAGTATCGCAACTTCGGCTCCTACCAGGCACTCGCCCTGAATCACACAGTTGACGCGAACGGCAACGACCAGGCGGGCGTGCGCTGGTATGAACTGCGCAATTCGGGCGGCGGCTGGTCGGTATATCAGTCGGGCACGTATGCGCCTGACGCCACGAACCGCTGGATGGCCTCCGTCGCGATCAACGGGCAGGGCGAGTACGCTATCGGCTACTCGGCGTCCAGCACGTCGGTTTACCCGTCGGTGAAATTCACCGGCCGCGAGCCGTCCGATCCGCTCGGCCAGATGACGCTGGGCGAGAACACGATCGTTGCGGGCGCGGGCTACCAGACGCACAGCTCGGGCCGCTGGGGCGACTACAGCCAGATGTCCGTCGATCCGCTCGATGACTGCACGTTCTGGTACACCGCGGAGTATTACGCGACGCCGAACTCGTCCGCCGGATGGCAGACGCGCATCGGCAGCTTCAAGCTTCCGCTCTGCGGCGGCACGCCGAACCCGACGCCTACGCCGACTAACACACCCACGCCGGGACCGACGGCCACTGCTACGGCCACGCGGACGCCGACCAACACGCCTGCGCCCGCAACCGGCATGCACGTAGGCGACCTGGACGGCAAGGGCACGAGCGTGAACAACATCAAGTGGAGTGCGCAAGTCACGATCACGGTGCACGACGCCAACGAGCAACCGTTGAGTGGCGCGCAGGTAAGCGGTGGGTGGTCGACCGGCGGCACATCCACCTGCACGACCGGCACGAACGGCTCGTGCTCCGTCACGTTGAGCAACCTGAGCAAGAACCGCAATCCCAGCGTGACTTACACGGTCAACAACGTGACAAAGTCTGGCTACACTTACCAGTCCGGCTCGAACCACGACCCGGACGGCGACAGCAACCCGCCCGGCAGCAAGATCACGGTCAACCGGCCGTAAAGCGCCGCACCCGACGGGTGCGCCACTTCGTGGCGGTCGAAACCCGTCGGGTCTTTCCTCATGCAAAGGGATGCGATACAATCTGTCGCATCCCTTTTCTGTTGGAGCGAGTTATGACCGATCCGGCCCAGCAGCGGCCCGACTTCAGCGTCCTGGAGCGACCTGCGCCCGAACTGACCGCGGAGGTTCGACCTGGCGGACTGGCGCGCGCGGGGCGCGCGGTGGACGCGGTCGCGGACTGGCTGGCGGATCGCATCGAGGACGGCGCAGGGTGGCTCGCCACGTTCGTCCGCTATCTGCCCGCGCGTCTGTTTCGCCTCATCCTGACGCTGTTGGCCGCGCTATCTGGCGCGATCATGCTGGCGCCCGGCGTCGCGCGCGCGGCGCGGCCGGGCAGGGGGGAGGTTGGTCCGTTCCTGCGCGGCTGCGCGCGGCGCGGCGCGTTTCGCGCGGTTCAGTTCTTGCTCGAAGTCCTCGACCTGATCGGCGTGCCCGAGATTTTCGCGTTCGTCTGGCGCATGGTCACACGCGTCAGTCCGTTGACGGGTGAAGAGATCGCCGCGGCGTCGCTCATCCTGGGACCCCGCGCGCTGCGCTACCAGGACGTGCGCGTGGCGCAGGGGGGCGTGCTGCGCTGGATTTTCAAGCGTAACGGCAACCGCGCGTTTGCGACCTTTCATACGGTGAATCTGCCTGAGCAGGGCCACCATCAAAGGTCAAACATCGAGATCGTCGTCCACGAAATCATCCATGTGTACCAGTACGAGCAGGCGGGCAGCCGCTACTTTGCCGAGGCGCTGCTGGGACAGCATGAGGAGGGGTACGGTTACGGGGGGCCGGAGGGATTGGTTGCCGCGACCGCGAAGGGCAAGCGTTTTGCGGATTTCAACCGCGAGCAGCAGGCGCAGATCGCGCAGGACTACCTGGCCGCGCTGCGCGTGCGCGCGCCGGTTGGGCCGTATGAGCCGTTCATCGACCAGTTGCGAAGGGGGCGTATTTAGCGGCGCTAACGGGCTGACCTCCCGGCTGATTTCGCCTTTCCCGCACCGGGCGCTAGAATAGCGAACTGCGCGCGAGGCGTCGTGGCCCTTTACTGGCAAATTGCGGTCAAGTCCTTTCAAAAGCATCTGGCGTACCGGACGGCGAACCTGGCCGGCATCGCCACGAACGCTTTCTTCGGCGCGGTCTACGTCCTGGTCTATACGGCGCTCTTTGCGGACCGGGCGGATGTGGGTGGCCTGACGCTGGCCGATACAATCACCTATGCCATCGTCGCGCAGTCGCTCCTCATGGCTATGTCGGCGTTCGGCAATCGTGAGCTGTCGGAAGCTATCGTGAAAGGCACGATTGCGGTTGACCTGGCGCGGCCGATCGACTTCTATCTGTACTGGGCGAGCCTGGACCTCGGACGCGCATTTTACTACCTGATCTTCCGGGGCGTCCCGACCTTCGCGATCGGCGCGCTGCTCTTCGGCATCCGCTGGCCCCCCAGCCCGGGCGTCTTTCTGCTGTTCCTGGCCGCGGTTGCGCTCGGCATGGTGGTGAGCTTTGCGTTCCGCTTTATCACCAGCAGCCTCGCGTTCTGGACGACGGACGCGCGCGGCCTGATCTACCTGACCAACACGGTCATCATGTTCTTTTCGGGCTTCATCGTTCCGCTAAACTTTTTCCCGCCACAGTTGCAGGCCGTCGCGAATGCGCTGCCGTTCCGGGCGCTGGCGCAGCTGCCGATCAGCATCTATCTTGGCAAGGTGACGTTCTTCGAGGCGCTGCCCACCGTCTTTGGCCTGGTGGCGTGGCTGCTGGCGCTCGCCGTCCTCGGTCGCCTGGTGCTTGCGCGAATGGTCCGCCGCGTCACGCTGGCCGGGGGCTGAGTCGCGTATGAATCGCGTGCGCTACTACCTGCCGCTCTATCGTCGACTCATCTCGGCGAATCTGCGGTCGCAGATGCAGTATCGCGTCTCGTTCGTGGCGGACCTGGTCGGCAATTTCCTCGTCACCATCCTTGACCTCGCGATGGTCGGCATCCTGCTGACGCGCTTTCGCGCGATCGGCGGCTGGACGCTCGGCGAGGTGCTGTTTCTGTATGGCTCGTCGTCGGTCTCCTTTTCGCTGGCCGAGCTGCTCGTGGGCGGCTTTGACGATTTTGACGCATGGGTAGTCCGCGGCGAGTTCGACCAGGTGCTGCTGCGCCCCTTGCCGATCACGTTTCAGATGCTCAGCGCGCGCTTCCACGTGCGCCGCATCGGCCGCCTTGCGCAGGCGTTGGTTGCGCTGGTCCTGGCCTTCACGCTGCTTGATCTGAGCTGGAATGCGGGTGACACTGCGTTTTTCGCCGTGATGCTGGCCGGGGGCACGCTGTTGTTCATGTCGATCTTCGTCGCCGGCGCGACGATGTCATTCTGGGCGCCGCAGGCTCACGAGGCGATCAACATCTTCACCTACGGCGGCCAGTTCATGACGAGCTACCCGATGCACATCTATCAGCAGTGGTTCGTTTCGCTGTTCACATTCGTCATCCCGATGGCGTTCATCAACTACTATCCGGCGCTCTACCTGCTCGACAAGCCTGATCCGTTTGGTCTGCCGCCGTTTATGCCGTTTCTCTCGCCCATCGTCGCGGTCGTCGTCTTCCGCCTCACGCTCAGTCTATGGCGCGTCGGCGTGAAGCATTATCAGAGCACGGGGACATGATCGAAGTTCGCGAACTCCGCAAAGAATTCCGCGTCTACCGCCACCACCGCGGCGGGCTGGGCGCGTTGCGCAACCTCCTGACGCGCGAGTATCGCTCGGTGCTGGCGGTCGACGGCATCTCCTTCGACATCCGCGCGGGCGAGCTGGTCGGCTACCTCGGCCCGAACGGCGCGGGCAAGTCGACCACGCTTAAGATGCTTACGGGCATCCTCGTGCCTACGTCCGGGCATCTGATCGTCAACGGCCGCATCCCGCACGAACAGCGCAAGCAGCATGTCCGCGACCTGGGCGCGGTTTTCGGGCAGCGGACGACGCTCTGGTGGGACTTGCCCGTGGTCGAGTCGCTTGACCTGCTGCGCGCGATCTACCGCGTCCCGGCAGACCGATACAAGGCAAACCTCGCGCTCTTCGGCGACCTGCTTGGGCTCGGAGAGTTCATCGACACGCCCGTTCGCAGCCTCAGCCTGGGCCAGCGGATGCGCGCGGACCTTGCGGCTGCGCTGCTCCACGACCCGGCGCTGCTCTTTCTCGACGAGCCGACCATCGGGCTGGATGTGGTCGCGAAGGAGCGCATCCGCGAGTTCATCAAGACGATCAACCGCGAGCGCGGCACGACGATCATCCTGACCACGCACGACCTGGGCGATGTGGAGAAGCTGTGCGAGCGCGTGATTATGATCGACCGCGGTAAGTTGATGTTTGATGGCGCGCTCCAAACGTTGCGCCGCCGCTTCGGGCAGGGGCGCGTCCTCGTGGTCGACTTCGAGCAACTGCCCGCCGCGCTGGACCTCCCCGGCGCGGAGTTAGTGCGCGCGGAGGGCAACCGCGCGTGGCTGCGCGTGGCCGGCGACGGCAACGGGCTGGCGCCAGTCGTGGCCGAGCTTTTTCACCGTCACCGCGTCCTCGACCTGTCGGTCCAGGAGCCGGAGATTGAAGAAGTCGTTCGCCGGATTTACGAAGGTCACCTGCTGGAAAGTTGAGCCTCGCCCCTTGCCAACTCATACCGCCAGTAGCGCGCGCCGTAACGCTCGAACTCGTCCGCGCGGCGCAGGCCGACCTTCTCCGCCACGCGCGCAGACGCGGCGTTCGTCTGGCGGACGAGGCTGATAAGTTCGGTCAGGCCCAGCGCGTTGAAGGCATAGTCTCGCACCGCGCGCGCCGCTTCGGTAGCGTATCCCTGGTTCCAGACGTCGCTGCGGAAGTCATAGCCAAGCTCTGCGACGCGGCGCCCCTCGACGTCCATCTGTTCCAGCCCGCAGTCGCCGATGAGCAGACCGTCGGCCTTGCGGATGACCGAGAAGAGGCCGTAGCCGAATTCGTCCTGGTGACGCAGGTTGCGCTCCAGCCAGTAACGCATCTGCTCATGGGTAAACGGCTCCTCGCTGAAAGCGGCCATCACTTTTGGATCGCCGAAGATGCCGAGCAGCGCATCGAAATCTGCGGCCACCATCGGGCGCAGCAGAAGGCGAGGCGTGTCGATGGGTATGGAGATGGGTTGTCGCATCGTGCTCCTCGTTGCGCTATACGACGCGACATTGACAAGGTCGCGCCCGCCCATTATCATTGCCCTGCTCTGTCAGCACTAATCTTAAGGAGCGCGTCCGTGGCAAAAGCTGAAATCGACGCCGGCATTTGCGGCTTCCATACAACCTGCATCGCAACCAGGAACGATGACGGCACGATCAACCTGTCGATTCAGAGCGGCTGCAAGGCTGTCTTGAAGCTGGCGGGGCAATTCGAGACCGTTGAGCCGATGAAAGAGGTTTTCTGGCGCAAGTCGGTGCCCGGCATCCTGGCCGCCGCGCCGCAGTGCCTCTCGCATCCGGCGTGCCCCGTCCCCTCTGGCATCCTCAAGGCAATCGAGGTTGAAGCGGGCTTCGCGCTGCCGAAGGACGTGAGCATCAAAGTCACCAGATCGAACGAGTAACAGGACCGCATGGCCGAACCCAACATCACCGAAATCCTGCTCGCCAGCCTGCGCCGCGGTGGCGACCGCTATCCGCGCGAGTTGCGAGACATCGAAGTCGCCCTCGCCGCGCTGGAGTTGCCGCGCGCGTTCCGCCTGATGAACGCGCTCAAAGAACGCGGCGCCTGGCAGCCGACCCCCGCCGAAGCCGAGGCGCTTGAGGATTTCTGGTGGGAATACGGGCAATAGGGTGAATTTCCAGCAGCTCGTCACAACCGAATTTGGCACCCGCGCGTGGCTGGCGCTTGGCGCGGTGCCCCCGCGCATGGGCTACGCCTTTGGCCGCTGGCTGACGCGCCAGCTCTACCGCCGCAAGCAGGGCGTCGTCTATCGCGTCTTGTTTGAGAATCAGAAGCGGGTTCTCGGCGCGGGCGCGACGTGGGAAGAGGTCGATGCAGCGGTCGCGGCTGTGCTGCGCCACGCGGGCATCACGAACTACGACATGGTGCGCGTGCTGCGCGGAGGCGAGCCGGCCATCGTCGAGTCGATCGACCTTCACGAGCAGTTCTGGCCCGCGTTTCACGCCGCGCGCGCAACGCGCCGCGGCCTGCTCATTTGCGGCTGCCACCTGAGCAATTTCAACCTCGGCTTCCTCTCGTTTGCCGCGCAAAGCGACATCCCCGTCCAGGTGCTTTCCGCATCCGCCACGGCCGGCGGGTTCGGGGTCATGGGCGACCTGCGCAGCCGCGGCGCGCTGGAAGACACGCCGATCAGCCCGACCGCGCTCAAGAAGGCCATGACGCGGCTGCGCGAGGGTGGCGTCGCGCTGATCGGCGTCGATTGGCCCCTCCCTGACGCGACCGACCACGCGCCCTTCTTCGGTCAGCCGTCCTTCCTGTCATCCGGCTTCATCCGCCTCGCGCTCAGCGCGGGCGCGCTGCTACTGCCTATGGGCGCGCACTGGTCGCCGGAGCGTGGCTACTATGCCCTTACCTGCCCGGCGATGGAGTTGGAGCGCACGGGCAACCGCGACCGCGATGTGACCGTCAACGCGGCGCGCATGTTCTCCATCGTAGAAGCGTGGATCAGGCAGGCGCCCGACCAGTGGCTGATGTACCACCCCATCTGGCCGTCCGCAGATTCGGCAACCCCGCAACTCTAACCCCTTCTTTTCGTCTGCATTGACATACAGCCTGCTTAGTTGCATACTTTTGCAGATTCATCGCGCAAACATGGCACGGGTAGATTACAATCGTTGGGTCGAACGGCTCAGACTGGAGTATCTCTGTGCTTGCAAACACCCGATCCCTCGTCCGGCTGCTTGCGGCCGGGTTTGCGTTCCTTGCCCTCGCGGTCGTCGCTCCGGCCGCCCATGCGGCCGACCCCGTCCCACTCCCCACCACGCCTGATTGGGTGTCTCCCGGTCTCGCCGACGGCGCATGCCTTGTCTGGGGCGACCTCGACGGTGACGGCGATCTGGACATGATTCCGGGCGCAGCGAACGGCGCGTTGCTCCTCTATCGCAACGACGGCATTGATCAGGGGGGAGGGTTGCGCTTCTCGCACGTGATGCTGCCTGCTGGCGCGGTGAGCGCATGCGCGCTGGGCGACATGGATCAGGACGGACGCCTGGACATCGTCGTCGGTGCGGCAGACGGGGGCGCGTGGGTCTTCCCGAACACAAGCCCGAACCCCGATAAGATGGAATTCGGCGTTCGCGCCCCCGTTGCCGTCGACGCGCCGAATGGTTTGGGCAAGACGATTTCTTCGATCGCCCTGGCTGACATGGACTACGACGGTTGGCTGGATGTGGCAATCGGCGCCGGCAACACCGGCAACGCTGGCGTTCAGGCAGACTATGTATATAAAAACGCCGGTCTCCGGGACGGCCTGCTGGAGTTCACGCGCGCATGGGCCAGCGCGCCTCGATCAGGCGGCACGCTGAGCCTGGCCTGGGGCGACGCGGACGGCAACGGCAAGGTCGATGCGCTTGCCGCTGGCAGCGCCTCTGGCGTCTCTCTGTATCGCGTTGACAGCAGCGGCGCCATTGTTGAGCCTCCTGCCCGACTGTGGCCCAACAGCGCGCTGCCTTCGTCCTCCGCCAACAGGGCAGTTGCCGAGTGGGGGGATATGGATGGCGACGGCTATCCTGATCTCGCAGTCGGCGCGCCCGTCAGTCGCAACCTTGCAACCAGGTTGCGCGTGTACCGAAATAGCGGGGGAGTGGCGATTCAGCAGGACAAGCCGTGGGAGTCGTTCGACCGCGTGAGCGCCTCCGGCCTTTCCTGGGGCGACGTGGACAACGACGGCGACCTTGATCTTGCCGTCGGCCAGGTGGCGGCAGCAACACAGTTGTACCTCAACATTCGCGGCAGCCTCGAAGCGCGGCCGTCCTGGTCGTCCGCAGCTGCGACGCCCGGCGAAACTCTTGTTGCCTGGGCCGATGTGGACAATGACGGCGACCTCGACTTGAGCCAGGTCAGCAGGACAAGCGCGGGCTCATCCGCGTTCATCTATCTGAATCGCGGCCGGCCCTTGCCCGGCTCGACCCAGCTCCGCTCGCCACAAAAGCAGCAGACCTCGACCGCCGCGGCCTGGGCGGACGTCGATAACGACGGTAGGCTTGAGTTGGCGATAGGCAGGATGGCGAGCGACGCAGCGCCCGAATATCCCTGGTCCCCTGACAGCGGTCCTGCGCCGAGCGCGCTGTATAAAGTCGAGCAGAACAGGTTGACGACAAGCGATCTGTGGCAGCCGGTCAGCGCAACCACTACCAGCCTGGCATGGGGCGACGTGGACGGCGACGGCTGGGGTGATCTGGCGCTCGGCAATATCGGGCAGAACCAGGTCTATCTCAACGAACGCGGCCGGCTTGCCGCCACCCCGCTGCTGAGCCTGGGCGTCATCAGCGACACGACGGTTGCCCTGGCCTGGAGCGACATCAGCGGCGACGCGGCGCCCGACCTGATCGTGGCCCTGCGCGATCAACCCGCTCGCCTCTACTTAAATAAGCGCGAAACCGACCCGGCTCAGCCGCTGAAAGACCCGCCGGATTGGACCTCTGACGAATCCGGCCCGGTGTCCGACCTCGCTGTCGGCGACTTGAACAACGACGGCGCGCTCGATTTTGTCCTTGCCGACTTTGCGTCTGAGGGCGGCATCCGGGTCTATATGAATGAGGGCGGGCAGCCGCAGAGCAAGGCCGCCCAGATCATACCGGTGACGAACGCGTACAGCATCGCGCTCGGCGACGTGAACAAGGACGGCTACCTCGATCTTGCGATCGGCGGCGATGGCGGGCCAAAGCAGGTGTTGCTCAACGACGGCGGGCGGCTGCAGAACGCGCCCGCGTGGGTGTCGGCGGACGCAGACCGGAAGACCGTCGTGGAGTGGGGCGACGCGAACGGAGACGGCTACCTCGACCTCACCGCGGGAAGCGGAGCTTCGGAGACGGCCGCCGGCCCGGTGAAGGTGCATGTCAATCACCTGGGGAGCCTCGACCGCACCGCTTCCTGGACATCGGATTCTGTGGCGAATGTCTTTGCGCTCGCCTGGGGCGACCCCGACGGCAACCGCCTGCCTGACCTTGCGGTCGCCACCGGACGCCCCCCGTCCGGCCGGTCTTCTGCCGACCTGGTCTTCCTGAACCGCGGCGCGCAGTCGCAGTTCGGCTCGCCTCGCGTCTCCATCACCATGCCCGACGCCCCCGCGCCTGCTTCCCGCACCCCTCGCGGCGAGGGCCGGGTTGAAACGAAAGAACTTCCTGCGGAGGGCATCGACGCGACGGCGAACATCAGCAACACCGGCGTACTGACCTTCACGTATACGGTTGAGAACCTGCCCGTGCGGCTGGTGCGCGGGCTTTACTCCACAAACGGTGGGGCCACGTGGTCAAAAGCGATCCGCCGGGGCGCGAACACGAACGAAATCACGGAGGCCAACGGCGGCGTTTTGATACCCGGCGACTATCAGTACGAATGGGACGTTTTCAGGAGCGGCTTCCGGGGCCAGAGCGAGAACGTCATGTTCCGCCTTGACAGCTATCCGAGCATCTTGCCGGAGAAGGGCGGCGCGGCCAATTCTTACCGCAGCGCGATGGTGACAACGCAGACGCCTCCCTTCACGGTGCGCGGCTCCCAGGTGCGCGTGGTCGATGAGGCGGGAATGCCTGCCGCGGGCGCGCTTGTGTTCCGGCTTCGGGCAGACGACGCCACGGGCGGCAAGCCCATCGGCGCGGAAGGGGGTGGCCCCGCGGTCACGACAGATTTACAGGGATACCTGCAAGGGCAGGGGGAGGTCTCCGCGGGCGAGCGTCTTGTCGCGCTCCAACCGATCTCCGTCACGCGCAGCTACACGCTCTATCACACCAGCCTCGCGTTCGGTATGAATGGCATGACGCCGTACACTGCGACGGCCTCCGGCCTGGACCTCCTCCAAACGTCGAGCAAGAACTCGCTGTTGCTCTTCAACCTGAATGTCTCGCTGGAATGGGATGCGCGCGACGACGGCTCCTTCCTGGCCGATCTTGAACGAGCCATCCGCCGGTCTTCAGCTTTACTCTACCAGGTCACTGGCGGACAGGTCGCGCTCGGCGACGTGAGCATCTATCAATCCGGGGAGAACTGGCATCGCGCAGACATCGTGATTTATGCCGACAACAGCATTCGCCCCTCTGCGTCCATCGGCGGCGTTGTCGCGCAAGTCACCGCTGATGAACTCCCCCCTCGGCAAAGGGAGGACGGCGTCGAAATCCCCCCGCGCGTGATTCCAGATGCCTTCATCCCCGGCCAGATTCGCCTGGGGCCGAACTGGGACCCCGCGGGCGAGAGCCGCGAGGACCTGAGCGAAGACTGGTGGCGCGCGCTCGCGCACGAGTTCGGCCATTACCTGCTCTTCCTGCCCGACAACTATCTGGGGCTTAACGATCGCGGCTTCCTCACCAGGGCCCAGTGCCCCGGCAGCTTCATGACGACGGCCTACGATCCGGCGTACAGCCGGTTTCTGCAGGCGGGGGACCGGGAGTGGCTGGAGCAGTGCCGGAGCACATTTGCGGCAAAGCTGACGCAGCGTTCCGACTGGGAGACGATCACCAAATTCTACCCGTTCCTGTCCGCCCCCGAAGGCCGCCCCGCGCCAGTGACCATGCCGTTCGACTTCACGCGTGTCCAGATCATGCCGGCTCAGACCGCGGCGAAGACCCTTCCCGCGCGCAACTACGACTTGCGGACGACCACGGGCAATTCCCTGGTCGCGCGCCAGGGCCGCGCGTACTTGATCAAGACGCAAAACACCCCGTCACTTGAGGATGACCGGCTCATGCCGCTCGGCTCGACAGGCTCGAAGGACTTTATCAAGGTGCGCGGCGCTGAGCCGGGCGACCGCCTCTGCGTCCTCGACACCACCAGCAACCCGGCGCGCGTCGGCTGTCAGGTCGTCGACGCTACAACCGCATCGATCAAACTGACTCCGTTCCGCCGCGATCCGTCCGGCTTACCGGGGTGGCAGCCCAACATCGATGTCGCGCCTGTCTTCCGGCCAACCACCGTTATCTCTGTGACCTGGCCTGCTTCATCCGCCACAGCGCACGTTGAGATCGCCTCCCTGTATGAGCAGCGCCCGGCTTACGAGTTGATTCAGCCCGTCGCGCCCGGTCAGCCGTACACGCTGACGCTCCAGCAGCCGATGAACGGGATCACCCTGACCCGCGTCATCACCTTCACTCGTCCGATGACCGAGGGTCGGCCGTATGTGAGCGCGGTGCTCGAGCCGGCGCTCCGCGTGACGGTGAACCAGAAGCTCAGTTCGGGAACCCTGAATGCTCAGGTGCTGCCGGGCGATGGCAGTGCGGGCGCTTCCCACTGGGTCCCCATGATGGCCGGGGATCCAACTCGCCCGTCGGTTTACACCGCAGTAGTTCCTCTCGATCAGCCGTTGCTAACGGGTTACGTGCGGGTGTGGGCGCCCGAAGCGCCGAACACTGTCGAGAGAAACGCGGTCAGCCAGTTCTTCCTGGGCGCGGTCTGGCCGGTCGACTTGAGTGCGCCGAATCTCCCTGGTGATCCCGCGTCGCGCCTCGCCGCGGCAGGCGGGGCTAACATGCTGGGTGGGGCTAACTTCCGCGTCGCATGGGCGAATATGCTCGGCGGGGCCAATATGCTCGGCGGGGCCAATATGCTGGGTGGGGCTAACATGCTTGGCGGCGCGAATATGCTCGGCGGGGCGAACATGCTTGGCGGCGTCGACTTACGGTTTGCGGCCAACATGTTGGGCGGGGCGAACATGCTTGGGGGAGCGAACATGCTAGGCGGCGCTAACATGCTCGGCGGTTCTCCCGTTCGCACCTGGGGCGCCGCAATGCGAACACTCTCCGCGCCCATGCCTTCCGCCGACGGCCATGTGACCATCTTCAACGCCAGAGACATCTACTCCGACACCGCGACCATCTCGCTGCAAGTCCTGGCGTCCATTCCCGGTCTGCCCTCCTGGCTAACCCCTGTCGGCCCAGGCTACAGGTATACGGGAATCGGGAATTTTAAGCGTAACATCTCGTTCAACTACCTCCAGCGCGACGTCCCACCCGGCTACGAATATGGATTGCGGCTCTACTACTCGCCGGATGAAGGGGCCAGGTGGTCTCGGTTGCCTTCCCAGATCGTTCCCGACGACAATCTCGCGGTTGCGGAGATAACGGGATCAGGGCTATACGCGCTGGCGGCAAGCGTGGACATCCCACTGGCAAAGAGCGGGTGGCAGTTGATCGCCTATCCCATCCCGGAGAGTCGCGCGCCTGAGATCGCGTTGCAGTCGATCGCGGGCTACTACTCGACGGTTTACGCCTACGATGAGAAGGATGCGGCGAACCCGTGGCGCGTGTACGATGTCTCGGCGCCGTCATGGGTGAATGACCTCAAGAGCCTGGATTTCGGGCAGGGCTACTGGATTCGCGTCACGAAGGCCATCACGGATCCCATCAAGGACGGCATTTCGCTTCAGCTGGCCGTGCCGTCTTCGACGCTCCAACTTGCGGCTGCTCCCGCGCCGTGGAACAGGCTCGGGCAATTTACGCCACCCGCCACGTATTACGGGACGATCTCTCTGACGCCCGGCGCAGGTCGACCGGCGGAGATGGAGGCGCGCGTGATTGATAGCGGGGCTGCCGGGCAGGAAGGCCAGTTCAAGGTGTGCGGCCAGGGCACGCTCTTCCAGGATCAGGCCGGTCAATACCGCTACCGGATTAAGGTGGCCGCGGCGAATGCGGACGCGCCTGAGTGCGGCGCGCCGGATCGCCAGGTGGAGTTCTGGATATCGCTCGATGGCAAGCCGGGGGCCGAGGTCAGGCTGGGAGCGGATGTGTGGAGCGGCCCGCAGCCGAAGGAGTTGTCGCTGGAAGCGCTACAGTAGCCGCTGAACAAGACTGAGGCGGCGCAGTTAGCAGGCCGCGCCGCCTTCGGTCATGGCAAGCAGTTCGCGGTTGAACGGCACTTTCTGCAGGAAGGAATTGCGCAGGTCCGCATCTCGGATGTTCGCCGCTCGCTTATCCAGCAGCGCGCGCGCCTCGGCGAGCGCCTGCCTGGCCTGCGCGAGCTCGTCTGCCCCGCCGTGCGCGCATAACACGCGGCAGCAGTCGAGATACGCCCGGATGGGGTACTCTACGCCGCTTGCGCCATAGTCGCGCATTCGATCCAGCGCGTTGATCGCCAGGGTCGATGCCTCGGCCACCTTGCGCTCCGCAAAGGCGACGCGCGCCAGCGCGGCGAAATTGTCGACCACGGTGGGCGTCTTATCATCCAACTCGAGCCGCAGCGCGATGGCTTTATTGAGCTCGTCCCGCGCCGCCGCAAGGTCGCCAAGTTCGAGGCGCGAGTATCCGAGATGCGTCAGCGCGTAGCCTTCGCTGCGCCTGTCTCCGAGTTCGCGGATAACGGCGAGGGCCTCCAGGCAGAGCGCGATTGCCTCCGAGTGTCGCCCCTGCATCTGCTCGATCAAACCCAACGAGTCCAGGCTGACGGCCTCCGCCTCGCGGTACCCTGTCTCGCGGCAAATCGGCAGGGATTCCTTCAGTAGCCGCTGCGCCGTCTCGTATTCCCCGACCTCCAGCCAAACTGCGCTAAGATCGAGCAGCACGACCGGCTCGCGCGCGCGCCAGCCGACCGCGCGGCACGCTTCGAGCGCCTTCCCTAGCTGGTCGAGCGAGCCGCCGATGTCTCCCACCCGATTGGCGATGGTTCCGAGCAGCAGCAGGCAGTTGGCCTCTCCCATCCGGTTGCCGAGCCGCTCGAAGCTCTCCCGCGCGGCGCCTGCATTTTGCCGCGCTGGCTCGAAGCGGTCTGCCGAATAGTGGTTCAGCCCGATCCAGTAGGTAATCTGCGCGGCGAGCCCCGCTTCGCCGAGCGTCTGCGCTTGTTCCAGCGCCAGCGCCAGCCACTCACCGGCCTCCGCGAAATTCCCCTGGTGGCGCATGACCAGCCCCAGCATGGCGTACCCTTGCGCCTCAAGCAGTCTGTCGCCGGCCTTTTCTGCCTGCGCGATGGCCTCCTGGCTGCTTGCCGCGGCATGCGCGTATTTTCCGGTCACACGCGCCAGGTTCGCCTGTCGCAGCGCGACTTCTCCCTGCGCCCTGGCGCCGCTCAATGTCCGGGCCAGCGCCTCCAAAACATCCAGATCCGCGGCCTGTTCCGCCCGCTTGCCCTGCCGCTCGTAGATCGCCTCGCGCGCCAGCAGCGCATCGTAGCGCGCGCGGGCGTCCCGTTCAGAAGTCAGCGCCAGGCTGCGCGTCAGGTGCGCGATGGCCTCGTCGTTGGCGAATTGCGCGGCTGCGAGCTCGCCCGCACGCCGGTAGTATGCGGCAGCCTTCTTGTCCAGCCCGGCCTCCGCGTAGTGCCAGCCGAGTTGCAGCGCCACGTCGTCCGTCTGCCCGGCATACAACGTTTCGAGCGCCTTCGCGACATCCTCCTGCAGGTAGGCGCGTCTCGCCTCATCCAACTCGTCGTACAGATAGTCGCGGACCAGCCGCTGCTGGAACCGGTAGCGAGAGATGCGGCCGTCAGGCAGCCGGACGATGCCTGCGGGCGCAACGAGCCGGTAGCGTTGCGTCAGGTCGCCGCCGACGCGGCGTACGATCTCCCGTTCGGCTACGCCCGCCACCCGCGCCACCACCTCTGCGGTGAACTCTTCGCCTTCCACCGCAGCCACGATCAACGGCTCGCGTAGGCTCTCCTCCAGCCGGCCCACTCGACCCTCAATAACCCCTTCGACACGCGCAGGCAGCTTCTGCCAGTCGAGCGATGCGGCGGCCACCCAGCCGCGGTCGGGGTCTTCGCGCAGGTAGCCGCGCTCCCGTAAGTCGCGCAGCAACTCCAGCGTGAACAGCGGATTGCCGCCCGTGCGCCGGTAGAGCTGCTCCCGGAAATCGGACAGCAGCGCGTTCCGCTCGCGGTCTACCAGCGCGTGGACGAACTGACGCGCGGCGTCCGCGCTGCGCTCATCGAGGTCGATAATAATCTCACCGTAGTTGCGCTTGATCTCCGCAAGGACGGTTTCGAGGAAGTGTTGATCTGCGGCGCGGTCCGCCGTGCGCCCACTCAGATCGGCAGGCCGAAATGCGCCCAGGATGAGGACGCGACTGCTGCCGATGCGCCGCGTCAGGTGAAAGAGCAGGTCGGACGACGAGATGTCGATCCATTGGAGGTCATCGAGGACGAGAAGCAGGGGTTGGCGCTTCGCCAGCTCGACGAGAAAACGCGCGTACTGCTCGAAAATCTGCTCGCGCTGGATCGTCGGCTGCGGCAACCCGCTGGCCGGGCGGTCGCGCCGCACCAGCGTCACGAGCTTTTCATCCAGCCCGGCCTGTTTCGCCACTGCCTGCCCGAGCTTGGCCGCCAGCCCTGCGCCGGGGACGAAAACGCCAATCAGGTCGGGCGCGGCCTCGACGAGCGCACGCATGGACGCGCCGAGGAAGCGCTCCAGCCGGTTCGCCCCCTCTTTGGTGATGGCGCCCTGCGCGACCTTCGCTTCAAGGTCGCCGGTCAGCAGCGCGAGCGCCTCGCGAAAAGGCAGGAACGGTTCGCCGCCGCCGGTCTGCGCGTTACAGTCGCCGACGGCGACGAGCAAGTCGTCATGCCGCGCCTGACTGCGCCGCGCGAACTCTCGAACGAGCGCCGTCTTGCCGCTGCCCGGCTCGCCCGCCACAAAGCAGACGCGGCCCTGTCCGGCCAGCGCCTCGCGCAAATACCCGTCGAGCCGCGCAAGCTCCGCGTCGCGCCCCACAAACTCCGAATTGCTCACCGTCACCCTCCCGGCTTGCTTGCGGCGCGCGACTCTGATGCGCCACGCAGCGCCATTCTAGCGCGTCACGGCCCGCGCGTAAAGCGCGTTTACAGACGCAGGCCGCATAAGACCGCGCCGGGGTGCCAGCGCAGCAACCGCGCCACAACCTTGTGAGCAATAAATAACAAAAAACTGGAGTCATCCGCTCTTGACGCAACTCAGCCCGGCGCTATAATGCCCGCTAATTGCGAAACTTGTAGCGCAAGTTGTCAACTTGCGCACCGGAGGAAGGAACTATGACGGAACCGAAGGCAAAGGCCATTCACTATACTGATGTGCCCGCGCAGACGTTTGGCGACGAAGCGCCGGGCGTCACCATCCGCTGGGTGATCGACGAGCAGGCGGACGGCGCGCCGAATTACGCGCTGCGCGTCATCGAAGTGCAGCCGGGCGGGCATACGCCGAAGCACACGCACCCCTTCGAGCACGAAAACTTCGTCGTGGAGGGGCAGGGCCGCGTGCTCATCAACGACGCGTGGCATGAGGTTGGCCCCGGCAGCGTGGTCTTCGTCCCCGCGGGCGTCCTCCACACCTACGAGAACACCGGCGAGACGCCGTTCCGCTTCCTGTGCGGCATCCCGACCTCTCGCCATCAGAATATGGGCGCGTGCTAAGAAGCGAAGGAGTATCAATGCCGACCGTACAAACACCTGACTGGGTGAAGGACGCCGTCTTCTACCAGATTTTCCCGGACCGCTTTGCCAGGTGCGACCGGGTGCCGAAGGCGAACAACCTGCAGGAGTGGGGCGCGCCGCCGACCTTCCACGCCTACCAGGGCGGCGACCTGCTTGGTGTGGTCGAGCGGCTCGACTATCTGGCCGACCTGGGCATCAACGCGATCTACTTCAACCCGATCTTTCAGTCGGGCTCGAACCATCGCTATCACACGCACGACTACTACCAGGTCGACCCCATGCTCGGCGGCAACGCAGCCCTGCGCGAGCTGTTGGACGAAGCCCACGCGCGCAACATCCGCGTGATCCTCGACGGCGTATTCAACCACGCCAGCCGCGGCTTCTTCCAGTTTCACGACATCCTGGAGAACGGCGCGGAATCCGCGTATATCGACTGGTTCACCGTCCACGACTGGCCGCTGCGCCCCTATGGCAGCAAGCAGCCGAACTATGCAGCGTGGTGGAACAACCCCGCCCTGCCGAAGTTCAACACGAACACGCAGGCTGTGCGCGACTTTATCTTCGGCGTCGCGCGCCACTGGGTGGAGTTTGGCATCGACGGCTGGCGGCTCGACGTGCCCGCGGAGATCGACGACGACTCGTTCTGGCAGGAATTTCGCCGTGTGGTGAAGGGCGCGAACCCGGAAGCCTACATCGTGGGCGAAATCTGGGGCGATGCGGAGCGGTGGCTGCAGGGCGACCAGTACGACGCGGTAATGAACTACGGTGTGTCGCGTGCGGCGCTCGGCCTGTTCGCCCGCGAGACATTCGACCGGGAGTATCGTCCCGGCGGATTTAAACTGGTTCCCCTGGGCGCGCGGGCGTTCGCGCATGAGGTCGAGCGCCTGATGCAGTTGTACCCGTGGGAAGTGACGTCCGCGCAGTTCAACCTGCTCGACAGCCACGACACCGCGCGCTTCATCCACCAGGCCCGCGGCGACTGGGAGGCGCTCAGGCAGTCGATCCTCTTCCTGATGACCGTGCCGGGCGCGCCGTGCCTCTACTACGGCACCGAAATCGGCATGACCGGCGGCCCCGACCCGGACTGCCGCCGCGCCTTCCCGTGGGACGACATGGCGAGTTGGGATAAGGACCTGTTCCGCTTCACACAGGCGGCGATTCGTCTGCGCAAGAATAACCAGGCCTTGCGCCGGGGCCGCTACGTGGCGGTCTACGCGCATGAGGATGTGCTGGCCTTTGCGCGCAAGTCGGATCAGCAGAGCGCGCTGTGCATCTTCAACGCGGGGCGCGAGCCGCGCGCGGTCACGTTGGACGTGGAGGATATTCTGCCTGACGGCGCGCTTACCGACGTATGGGCGGGCCTCCCCGGCCGTGTCTCGAAGGGCACGTTGCGTCACGTCGAACTTCCGGCGCGCAGCGCAGCCGTCTTCGTGAACCGCTAGGAGGACGCATTGGGTCGCTACCGCCGCATGCGTCCGCTGGTCAGTTTCGCCCTCGCGGCCGCGATGATCGTCATCCTCGCGCTCTGGCTGACCGGCATCCTGCGTATCCAGGTTGATCTCACGCCGATCGACCAGAACCCGACTGCGGTGCTCGTGGCCGTGGTCATGTCGCTGATCGCGGCGCTGTTGCTGTATGAGTGGTAGCGACCCCGCGGCTCTTCGCGGGCTGATCCAGCATCACTGCGCCGACCTCCCCGGCGGTCGCCCCGCGCGCATTCGCCTGCATGTGGTGGCCGCCGGACCGGAGGACGGCCCGCTCGTCGTCCTCCTTCACGGCTTTCCGGAAGCCTGGTTCTCCTGGCAGCGCCAGATTCCGGCGCTCGCCTCGGCAGGCTATCGCGTCCTCGCACCCGATATGCGCGGCTTCAACCTGTCGGATAAACCGCAGGGGGTCGATAAGTACCACATCGAACATCTCACCGGCGACGTTGCTGCGCTGATTAACTGGGCGGGCGCGGAGCGAGCAACGGTTGTGGGACACGACTGGGGCGCGAATGTGGCGTGGCACTTCGCGATGCGTCACGGTGACATGCTCGACCGGCTCGTCACAATGAATGTGCCGCATCCGGCCACGATGAAGACGGCATTCATCAACCCCGCGCAGCTTTTGCGCAGTTCCTATGCGTTCGCGTTCCAGTTCCCGCGGCTGCCGGAGCGCATGTTCCTGGCGCGCGATGTTGCTGTGCTGCGGAAGACGTTGCAGGTGGACCCGATGCGGGAGGGCGCGTTTACCGAAGAGGACATCGACCGGTACGTCGAGGCGATGAAGCAGCCGGGCGCAGTGACCGGGGGGATGAACTACTACCGCGCGGCGTTCCGGCAGGGCAAGGAGCAGACGCTGGACGTCTGCCCCGTGACTGCGCCCGTCCTGGTCATCTGGGGCGAGCGCGACCGCTTCATCGGCAAGCAGTACGCCGATCCACCCGTCGACCTCGCGCCGAACGCCCGCGTCGTCCGCCTGCCCGACGCGTCGCACTGGGTGCAGAACGACCGGCCTGAGCGGGTGAATGAGTTGCTGCTGGAATTTCTGCCGGGGAGTAGCGTTGTTTAACCGCCGAGTTGGGTAAACACGTCCGGGCGCTGGTCCGCAACGCGCAGCAGCGCCCGGACAGGTCCGCTCGGCTTCCGGCTTCCTTGCTCTCAATCCTGCACTGTCCGAAGACTAACGCCCATCAATCCCGCAAAGGCAGCTTGAGACAGTTTGAGGCGCGCGCGCGTATTTCCTGCGGCGACGCGGGGCTGCGTAAAACTCGCGTCCGCAGCTTCTGCTCCCCTCGCTCGTGGGCCTTTATCTCTCGAATCCCGTCCAGTGTTTCCTGTCCAATATTCCGTCCGCTCGCCGTTTGTAGTAGTAAATAACCCTGACGCCGCTGCTCTTACCCCGTCCCGCCACTGCCCACCTGATCTTCCTGACGCCACCGCTACCCGGCACCACTGTGCCTGCCTCGGGATACAGCGCCGGAAAGCTTTGCAGCCCGACGTATTCGTCATCAGACAGATACTCGTAGACCAGCCGCGTGAAGAGCGGAGCTTCAACGAACTCCATATTCTCTATCCCAGTTATACGGCTTTGCCGTATGGTGGCAAATAGATGAACGCTGAAACTGATCAGACTGATCTTCTGTGCTACCACGGTCGGGTGAAAATCAGTCTGATCAGTGAAATCAACGTCCTGTTTCGCTTACGCCTTTGCGAGTTCTTCCCACTTCTCCACGAACCGAATGCCCAGCTCCTCCAACTCGTTCAGCACCGGCTCGTACAACTCCGGCATGACCGGCGCGACGACGCCTGTCAGGTCGACCTTGCCTTCCATGATCAGGCGGACGGCAATCGCCGCGGGCAGACCCACCGTGCGCGCCATCGACGTGTAGCCGTTCGGGATGCCGAAGTCGACCATGATCGACGTGATCTTTTCCGCCCGGTCGGGATATTCGGCCTCGAACTCGTGCCGCAGGATCAGCATGTCCCGCTCGCCCGGCGCGTACTGCATCTTCTCCAGCATCCGCGCGCAGAGGATGTCGATGGGCGCCTTCTGCGCGGCGGGCAGCGGCTCATCCGAAAACGCGCCCAGCCATTCGAGGTCGCCCACCACCTTCGCGTCCGGCGCCACGCCCAGCTTCGCGGCCAGGTCCGCCTTCAGGTCGCCGTTCCCGCGGCCGGGGCCGGTTCCGACCAGCTTGCGCGTCAACTGCGCCCACGTCAGCCCGGCGAGATCATCCCGCGGCGCCTCGTCCAGCAGGCCGAGATCCGAAATCTTGCTCAACGTCTCGCACCAGCCGAGATTGCGCAGCGTCCCGCGGAACATCGTCTGCGCGCCCTGGATGCCGTAGAGGTCCATGTAGGGCATGCTGTCGCGGTTGGGGTAGCCCTCGTACTCGATCACCTGGCCCTCGACCTCGATGGGCATGGTCCAGTAGTAGTTGAACAGGGTGCCCGCCTTGATGTTGACCTCTTCGCCGTCCCAGCGGTAGTGCGCCGGGTTCTTGCCGGCCAGCAGCACGCCGCGGGGGCTCCACGAGAACTTGTAGCCGAACGGGTTGTTGTTCGCCTCGGGCGCGGGCAGCCCGCCGCAGAAGGAGATGAATTTGGTGATCTTGCCGCCCTCGCCCTGCACCTTGTTGATGACGCGCATCGCGGTCATGTGGTCGATGCCCGGATCGACGCCAATCTCGTTGAGCAGGATGATCCCTGCGTTCTTTGCGTCCGCGTCCAGGTCGGCCATCTCCTGCTTGATGTACGACGTCGTGACCATGTGGACGCCGTGCTTGACGCACAGCCGCGCGACCTTCGGGTGATAGGCGTAGGGCAGCAAGCTCACCGCGAGGTCATGCTGGCGGATGATCTCCTCCATCGCCGCGGTGTCGTCCGAATTGACTGCGACGGCGCGGCCGTTCGGATGCCCTTTGACCAGTTCCTCGGCCTTGCTCAGCGTCCGGCTCGCGACCGTCACTTGCAGGCCGCGCGCCAGCAGATACTCCACGTGCGCGCCGGCCACCATGCCCGCGCCAAAAACGACGACCTTCTTCATGAAATGCCTCCAGTGATGAGGGGGAATTCAACCCAGATGACGCAGATGAGGTGGGTTTTTATGATCTCTTTGAAAATCCTGCTGATCCACTCGATCTGCGTTATCTGCGCGCTATTCCAGGTACCGCCGCAAATACTCGTAATCCGGGGTCAGCTCCCCGCGGTGTACGATGACCGCGCGCTTGATCGGCGCGGGGAGCGTCAGTTCCTCGAAGGGCGCGCTAAAGTCCGCGTCGACAATCGCTGGGATGTAATCCTTGAGCACCCGGCTGAAGTCTTCCGACGCGTCGCGCGGGAGCTCGCTCGGCAGGATGTCGACCGCCATGACGACCAGCCCGTCGCCCTCGTGCCCGTCCTGCGCCTCGCCGGTCAGCGGATTGTAGACGAAGCACGGCTCCTCCGGCTCGGTCGCCTTCACCGTGCACTCGATGGACCCCTCGATGTCGCACGAGATGTCGCCGATCACCTTGAGACGCGGCAGCGCGCCAGCCGCCTGCGCCCCCTCCCACATCTGTTGCAGCGCGGCCTTCGTCACCAGCCGCGGGTAACGCGCATCCCAGTAAATGCCGTTGACGATGACCGACAGATAGGGCAGCGCCTTCTCGAAGATGGGGCGGAAGTTGTCGGGGCAGTCGTAATACTTGCGGCAGTCGAACTCGCCTTCGAGCGGTTCGACGATGTGCTGCTCCTTGAACGTCGTGGCATACACCACGTACTTCGACGCGCCCGGCCCATCGACCACATCGCTCAGTTGCTCCGGCTCGATGATCTCCAGCGGCAACTGGCTCAGGATCTCCCATGCGCCCCGCGCCACGTTCCCGTATCCCGTCACGCCCACGGTAAGCGGCGCGGCCTGCGCGGGCAGCCCCTCGCTGCGAATCATCTCGCCGGCCATCGCGACTGCCGCCTTTGCCTCCGCAAGGTCGTGATACTCGTGCGCGTGCTTGATTAACTCGAACGGGTTCGCCACGCCTTCCCACCGCAGCCGCTTGCCGAGCGCGTGCAGCGTCTCGATCATGCCGGCCAGCCCTGCGTGGCGGCCGAAGAAGATCAGGCGCTTGCCCTGGTCGTCGATCACCTTTTCATAATCGATAAGTGTGCAGCCCAGCTCCATCAGGCGACGGAGCATGGGCATGTTATAGGACTGGCCCTTGATGACATGGCTGAAGAACATGTACGCGCCGCCGGGCCGGAAGAAGGAAGGGGGGATTTCCTTCACCGCAAAGACGATCGGGCAGTCGGAAAGGTCCTCCTGGACGACTGCGCCGTGCGTCTCATATTCGGCCTGGTCGAAAACGCGAACGGGGGAGGGTTGAACGAAGACTTCGATGCCGTGTTGTTCTCGCAGGTGACGCGCGATGGCGGGCGTGACAGGAACCCGCCGCTCCCACTTCGAGCGATCCTCGCGCCGAACACCGATCCGCTTAACGGGCGTGGCTTGCATGCCATCCTCCTTGATGGGATGAGGTAGGGGGGATTGTATCATGAGAGGGGGAGGGAAGGAAAACGAGTATTATCTGATCGCGAAATCCCGATTTGACACGGCCTTGCGCTTGTTCCATAATTACTAATGTTGTAGATTAGTAAAGGAGAAGATCATGATTGACCACGGTTTGATCAGAGTGACTCGCAACGGACAGGTGACGCTCCCTGCCACGGCCCGGCGCAGGTTACAGGTTGAGGAAGGCGATTACATGGAAGTGCGCGTCACTGAGGATAGCATTATCCTGACCCCCAAAGTCTTGATCGACAAAAGCCAGGCGTATTTTTGGACACCTGAATGGCAGGCGGCTGAACGAGAGGCAAGCGCCGATATTGCCGAGGGGCGGGTCGAAGAGTTCGATAATGTCGACGAGTTGCTCAGTTCTCTGAAGGAAACGCGTCGTTCTTACCAACCGAAAGAGTGACCCGCGTGCGTCTGCGATACACGGAACGGTTCCGCCGCGCTTTTTCGTCACTAACCGATGCGGACGCAGCCAGAGTCGAGAAAGCGCTTCGCCTCCTGGCTAACGATCCTCGTTACCCTGGACTGCGCGTTAAACGGATACAAGGCACTGACGGCATTTGGGAAGCCCGCGCCAGCGATTCGATACGAGTCACGTTTGAAATGCAAGGGGATGCGCTCATCCTGCGGATGGTTGGGCCGCACGACGCGACGCTTAAGAACCCGTGAGCTATTAGCGGGTAGATCCGAAGTGGCCTGCTTCTGCCTTATGCCACATACCCCCGCAGCAGCGCGTCCTTCTCCGCGCTCCTGAAATACGCGCGAAATGCGGCCGTCTCCTCCAGCGCGGCTCGCAACCGCGCCGCAGCCAGCTCACGCTCGCTCTGCGCGGCCGGCCGCCCGTCCGCCCGCCAAATCAGCAACTCGCCATCAGGCCGCTCGACCAGGTAGATGCTCCCGTTGCTTACCAGCCATCGCAGCCCTAACAGCGCGACGGTCTCGCGCTGCGCCGTCGCCGCGGCCAGTTCCGCCAGCGTTGCGCGGCCCCCGCGCTGGTTCAACACGTGCTTCACCAGCCCGCTCAACCGGCGCAGGAACGCATCCGGCTTGTCCAGGCCCGGATCGACCGCAAACAGCGCCACGCGTTTCGGCTGGCTGGCCTCCAACGCCGCGCGCACCTCTGCGGGACTGGACGGCGTGGTCCAGAAGACGAGCGTGCGCGCCGGTTCGATCCGCAGCCTGTTCCGCCCTGGCGCGCCTGACGCAAGCTCGCCTTCGCCGAAGACGATCGCGTCCCCCCCGGCCAGCAGCTTCTCCAACTCGACGAACGCCGCGCGTTCCTGCCGGAAGTCGAGCGCCTCCACCGCCAGCGGCGCGACGACGATCTCCGGCTCGCCGATGGACACGCGCCACGCCAGCAACTCCACTTGCACGCTGCGTTCCCCGCGGTAGGTGCTGGCCCGCGCGGCGTAAGCCAGGTCGAAAACCCCCTGCGGGGGCGTCTCGCTCCCGCCGTTCCACCACACCACCTGCCGCTCAAACCCGGACTCGTCCGCCACGGTCAGGATGCGGTGCTCCTCCTGCCGCCCCACCGTTCGGTTCGACTTCACTTCGAGCCGCGACGCGCACAGCGTCAGGGTGGGATTGCCCGCGCCGAACGGCCCAAGACGGGAGATGTCTGCGACCAGGTCAAGCGACAGTTCCGGGAGGGGCAGCGCGCAGTCGATCTCCACCGCGTCCGGTTCGTTGCGACCGGCCTGTTGTGCGGCAACATGAGCAGACAACGCCTTGCGAAACTCTTCCACGCGTTCCGGCACGATGGTCAGCCCGGCGGCCATCGGGTGCCCGCCGAAGCCGAGCAGCAGGTCAGCGCATGCGCCGATCGCCCCGGAAATATCCACGCCCTCCACGGACCGCGCGGACCCGCGGCCCGGCCCACCCTCCGGCAGCGCGATCAACACCACCGGCCGCCCGTATCGCTCCACTAGCCGACTGGCGACAATGCCGATGATGCCGGGATGCCAGAACGGGCTGGCGAGCACCAGCGCCGCGTGTTCGAGCAGGGAAGGATCGCCCACAAGCTGCGCCTGCGCCTGCTGGGTTGTGAGGTCGGTCAGCCCCTTGCGCTTTGCATTCAACGCTTCGAGGTCGGCCGCGATGATGCGCGCCGTCGTCACATCGCCGGTCGTTAGCAACTCGACGCAACGGCTTGCGTCTGCCAACCGTCCCGCCGCGTTCAGCCGCGGCGCGAGCGCAAACGCGACGTGCTCCTCGGTCAGGTTCGCCGGGTCGACCTCCGCAGATTCGAGCAACACTTGCAGGCCCAACCGCTGCGGGTTGCGCATGGCGGCCAGCCCGCGCTGCGCCAGCCACCGCGTGTCGCCGCGCAAGGTTGCCACGTCCGCGATAATGCCGAGCGCAGCCAGATCGAGGTGCTTCTCGGCCTCAGCCCCGCGCCCGGCCCAGTCATAGAGCGCCTCGGCCAGCTTGTAGGCCACGCCGACGCCCGGCAGGTCGAATAGCGCATGCGCAGACCCATCGGGTCTTTCGGTGATAAGAAGTTTTGGATTGACAACCGCTGCGGCTTCCGGAAGCCGTTCGGGTAGGTCGTGGTGGTCTGTAATGACGAAATCAACGCGCTGTCGCCGCGCGTGCGCCACCGCGTCCACGGCTGAAATGCCGGTATCGCACGTGACGATTAAGCGCGCGCCGTCTGTGATGACAGCATCGAGCGCGTCAATCCCGACGCCGTGCCCTTCGGCCTCCCGGTCGGGCACATGATATGTCACCCGCGCGCCAAGATCGCGCAGCACCGATACCAGCAGCGCGGTCGACGTCTGCCCGTCCACATCGAAGTCGCCCCAGACGCAGATCGGCTCGCCTGCGCGAATGGCGCGCGTAATTCGCGCCACCGCGCGGCCCATGCCTGGCAGCGCCTGTGGCGACGCGGGAACGTATAAGTCAGGGTTGAGAAACGCCCTGGCCTGCGCCGGGTCGAGGATCCCGCGCCGCGCGAGCGCCTCCGCGACAAGCGGATGCCCGCCCACCGCTGCGGTCAGCGCAGGGGGGACGTGGATGGGAGGGGGTTCATTCCAGGGGCGCATGCCTGCCACCACACAGACCCGTCGGGTTTCCGAAAACCCGACGGGTCTCGCTAAAACGCAATCTCCGCGATCTGCTCAAAATCAATCCCCGCATTCCAGTCAAAGTCCGGCTCGATGTCCACGTCCTCCGCGTCCGCCTCGTCCAGCCGTCCCGCTTCAACCCCGCGGTTGCACAGCGAACGATACGAACAAAAGCGGCAACGTCGAATGTCCTCCGTCTTCGGGAACTCGTCCGCCTCCGCGGCTGCGGCGATGCTCTCGGCCAGCCCGGCCAGGAACCGCCCGTCCGCAGCCAACTGCGCCTCGTCGTAGAGCATCGTCTCCGGGTGCTCCGGGTCGACCGCGAACCAGTACACCATGCGAATCTGTTCGGGCAGGATCGGCGCGCCCTCGTTGAGATGGCTGCCTGCCTGCGCCAGGACGTAGCGGTACACGCGCGTCTGCAACCGGCTCGCGAGGTAGCTCTGCCCCTGCCGCTTCTGCCCCGTCTTCCAGTCCACGATGACCGCTCGGCGGCCCGGCTCAACCGCCAACAGGTCCAGCTTCGCAACAATGCGGTGCTCGTCCAGAGGCGCAGTGAGCGTGATCTCCGGGAATTGCCGCTCGGGCAGGTCGGGCGGGGAGGCGAGGTAGCCGCGCCACCACTCGGCCAGCGACCCTTCGTCCCGCGGCGTGAGCTTCCACGAAGGGATGCCGAGCCGGTGCTGATGAACCAGGCGGTGGAACGTCTCGCCGTCCTGCATGTGTTGTTCGTGTTCCTCGGCTGGCTCGGCTTCGGGCGCAGGCCATTGCAGTTGCAGCAGGTAACGCAACTGGAAGCGCCGGCGGCACTCGACGTAATCTTGCAGGGATGCCTGGCTGAATTGAAAATCCGCAGGTAGGCTCATGCTTCTTCCGCCAGCTCGCTTTGCCACAACTCTTGCAGCGCGATAAAGGGGACTGCGTGCGGCACCTTGCCGCTGCGCCCCGTGTTTGTCGTCATCATCAGTTCCTTGCGCGCCCGCGTGATCCCCACATACAACAGCCGCAGTCGCTCGGCCGCGTACTCGATGCGCGCCTCTTCGGTCGGACGGCCTAATGGCGGCAGTGGCGCCTCGATGGCAAGCGCCTCCAACTGCGCCAACGCCTCCGCTTGCAGGTTCAGCTTGTTGCGGATGAACCACTTCTCCGAGATGAACGTGTCTCCCGCCTGCGCAGAGGGAAAGTCGTAGGCATTAACCGACGTCAGGTACACCCGATCCCACTCCAGCCCCTTCGCCTTGTGCGCCGTGACCACCGTGACCTTGCCCTTGTGCGCGTCCGGGTTGAAGCCGGTGTCGTCGTCGGAGAAGCCGAGGAACTTTCGTTCGTTGCGCGCAATGGTCGCAAGCTCTTCGATCAGTTCGGGCAGCCGCCAGGCGGGATGCTCGGCCGCGGCCATGCGCAGCGCGCCCGCCAGTTTGTGCGTTAACGCCAGCTCGCCCGGCTTCTCGAAGATGTCCTGCCCGATGGTGATGAGCAACTGGTCGATGGGCAGCGTCGCCGCCCCTTGCCACCGCCGCATGACCGCGCGGAACGCGCGCAACTGCTCCTCGTAGATCGGATCGGCGCCCGGCAGTTCGATGCCGCTCAGGTCCTCGGACTCCGGCCGCGGCCACAGGAACTCCTCCACGTTGCGGCACCGTTCGAGCGCGCGCGCAACCTGCGTCATGACCGCGACCGCGTCCGGGTCTTCCCGGTCGCGGCGCCGCCACACCTTGTACGCGGTCGCCAGCCGCCGCGCGTCCGCCGGCTCGGCCAGCGCATTCAGGATGTTCCCCAGCGCGCCGGCGAGCGTGCGCGTCTCGCGCGTGCTCCGCAGCAGGCCGACGTACTCGATGCCCTTCGCCTTCAGCGCGGCCTCGAAGTCAAACCCGCGGTGGTTGCTCGGCGTGATAATGGCGACTGTCTCGTCGGGGTGCTCCGGCAGCCACTTCGCCACCGACTTGATGATTCCCTCAAGCTCCTTCTCCGGCGCGTATTTGCCCTGCGCCAGCCGCACGGTAGCGGGATTGTCGGGCGGGTTCGGCTGCGGATCGCCGGGCGGGGTTGGCTCGATGGGCGTGCCGGCGAGCGCGTCGCGCAACTCGGCGACGGGATGCTCATTGCGCGCCCACTCCACCAGCAGGTTCGCGAGGCGGATGATGCTCAGCGTCGACCGGCCCGAGTTTGGCAGGGAGCGCGGCGTCACCCCCTCTTCTTCGAGGAAGCTGCGCAGGTAGTGCGGGCTGGCCGTCGTGAATGTCTCAAAAATCGCCTGGTTCGGGTCGCCCACGCGCACCCAGTTGCCCCTCGGCCCCACCAGCAGCCGCAGGATTTCTTCCTGCAACCGGCTCGAATCCTGCGCCTCGTCCTCCAGCACATACGGCCAGCGGTAGCGCAACCGCTGCAAGTAGTCGGGGTCGGCGCGCAGCGCGTTGAGCGCCAACCGAATCAGGTCGTCGTAGTCGAGCGCGGCGCGGTACGCAAGGCTCCGCTGATAATCGCGGTAGATCGCCACGCCCATTTCCATTAGGGGCGCGGGCCGCGACAGGTTCTCCAGCCGGTCGGCCAACACCTCCGGCGTGAGCTGCAAATCCTTCGCCAGGCGGATGAAGCTCCCCGCGATGTCGCCCACCAGTTCCGGCCACGGATCGCCCTTGACCCATTCCAGCCGCTTGTCGTCCAGCGCGGGATCGGCCCACGGCGTGATGGCGTCCGGGTTAGCCGCCAGCCACGCGTTCACCGCGCCCTGCAGGATTTGCCCGGCCTCCTGCTCGTCCGCGATGCGGAAATCCTCGGCCAGCCCCAGCAGCCCCGGCCGCTCGCGCACGATATCATGCGCCAGCCCGTGGAGCGTCCGCACGCGGTACCCCACGCGCGGCAGCAGGTGGCGCTCCTTGATGAATTCGTCAACGCGCGACGAGAAGTTGTCGACGGCGGAGTTGACCAGCGTAACGATCAACACCTCCTGATCATCCGCCAGCCCCCCATCGGCCACCAGGCGCGCCGCGAGCGCGGACAGGACGTGCGTCTTGCCGCTCCCCGGCGCGGCAGACACGCCCATCATGCCGCTGCGATAGGCCAGCACTTCCGCCTGTTTGGGTCGTGGCGTGAATGGCATCAGGCGATTTCCTCTTCAAGCGCTGCGTTAGTCGATGGGCGAGCCGAGCGCAGCACACTCTGGACGGTCCGCAGCAGCGCGCCCCGCTGATCGCTGCCCCCCTCGCTCAACTCGCTCAGGCCGAGGTGAATCTGCTTGCGGCACCGGTGCGTCAGGCCGATGACCAGCTCCGCCATCGCCTCCTGCCGCGCGAAATATTCGTCGAGGTCGGTCCACTGCTTGCCGTGCTCCCAGCGGCGGCTGAGGATGTACGGGTGCGTGATCGGCTGATTGAGCCGCTCCCACCATCCCGTCGCGCCCACGTCGAGCCAGAACTGGTGATCCACGGCCGCATTGCTCATGAGGAACGTGTACGCCGGGGCAATCAGCACTGCGTCCTCCGGCTGCCGCTGCCAGCTCTTGACGTACTGCGCAGCCACAACGCCGTCCTGCACCAGCTCGATGTATTCCTTCCCCAGCGGTTTCGCGCCGGGCTCGTCGAACGTACCTGCGGTCGCCATGACCTGCCGGAACTTGCGCGCCGACTCGATCACCTTCGCCGTCATCTCGCCCGCGTCGAAGCTTTCGTGAAACCCGTATCCCGGCTGCGACAGCAGCTCGCCGAACAGCCGTGAGAGGAAGTGATCCAGTTCGTTGCGCCGCCGCGCCTTCGCGCCGCGTGTGTTGCTCGCCCGCGGCTCCTCACCGGTTACGGTGTGCGCGTTGATCCAGGACCGCAGCCCCTCGAACCGTCCGCCGAGCAGAAACGTGATGCGCTCCTGCATGGCAGGCTCAATTTCCGAAAAAGAGGTCAATGTCGGGATGCCGTCGCGCACGCGATACGCGATATCGGTCAACAGCTGCGCGCGCACCAGGTCCATATCCGCAATCGTCAGCATCAGCGCCTGGCTCACGTCGGACGCGGGCGGACGGATGCGCCAGTGCGGATGGCATAGCGCGGCCCATGTCAGCAGGCAGAGCGTTGTGGGCTCCTCGCGTAGCGCGCGCGACGGCCGATGCGAGCGCACCGCGACGCCGTGCTCGGCCAGCCGGTTCTCCAGCGCAAAGCGCAACCCGCCGCTGACAAACGGCGCCACGACCGCAATCTCCCCCGGTCGCACTCCTTCGTGCTTTACCAGCACTGCGATGCGATCCGCCACCCAGTCGAGCATCTGGTAGTGGTAGCGCCGGCCCTCGTATTCGAGCGCGGCAAGGAGATCGGGCGCCGGGCCGGCGGGGGCGCCCACCGCGCTGGTTCCGTTACCCTTCAGCGGCGCGTCGAAGTCCAGTTCCTCCGCCAGCAACGGCGACCGACTCCGCCCCATCACCGGCGTCTCCGCCACAGCTACAGGTTTAGGGCGCAGGCTTCGTCGCAGTGAGCGCGCGAGCGCCTGCATGTCACGGGACGTGACAAACGACTCGTCGAACGCAATCTGCTCCTGGCACAGCCCCTTCAGCCGGTATGCGCTCTGCGGGTCCGCGCCGAGGAAACGCCGGTAGCCGCCTCCCGCGTCGTACACCACCAGCGCCGACTTCGCCTCCGGCAGCCACTCCGCGAGAATGTCGTGGCTGACCGGCGTGTCCTCTTCCGTGTTGTCAATAATTAGATGGCGGAAGCGCGACAGCAGATACTCGCGGCACGGGCGCAGCGGCCACAGCACCTTCGCGAAAATCTCGTATTGCAGCGAGAAGTCGAGCAGGTTGCGCTGCAGGCAGTAGGCGCGGAAGCGGTTGGCCGCCTCCTGGGCCTCGTCGTACACGCGCAGTTGCGCCGACTCGCCCAGCCACCCCGCCTTAAGCCGCGCGCCGATTTCGCCCGCGTCGAACCCGACCACCGCCGCCTTATTCAGGTTGTCGATGATCTGCGAGTAGAGCCGGTTCCGGTCCACACGGATCGAGTCAAACCGGCCCGCCTCCAACATGGGCCTTACGATGCGCGCCATGAAGTACTGCGCGGTTTCCAGCGTGAGGAAGACGGGCGGGTCTTGAGGACGCGCGAAACCCGCCTCGGCAGCAATCAGCGGCCAGTACAACTCGATCATGCGCTGTCCCAGGCCGCCGAGTGTCAGGATCGTGACCTCGCTTCCCGCGGGCGTCTTGGGTTTGCGGAGCGGGGCGTTATACGGCGCAGCAAGGGTGCGCTGCGGCAGGACGATCAGGATGTCGCCCCCCGGCACGCCCGAACGCAGCAGGAATTCGAGCCGCGCGACGGCCGCGGTCGTCTTTCCTGTTCCGGCAATGCCTTCAAGAAAGATCGACGCGTCCAGCGGCATCTCCGCCACGCGGCGCTGTTGTTCAGATAGTTGCAATGACATTCGTTTAGCTCTTTCTGCGCATAATAATAGCACGAAAGTGCTAAACGCGCAACCTGCTACGCGGTGCGCAACAACCCCGCCAGCAGCGCGGCGCGCTCCGGCAGCGAGTGGATCACCACGTGCTCATGCAGCGCGTGCCCGCCGTCGCCCATTACGCCCAGTCCGTCCAGCGTCGGCACACCCAGCGCGGCGGTGAAGTTGCCGTCCGAGCCGCCGCCCGTGCCCGTCTCGCTGATCGGCAGGCCCAGCTCTGCGGCCACCGCCTCGGCCCGACGGTACAATGCCATGCCCGCCTCGGAGCGCGCCCACGGCGGCCGGTTGATGCCCCCAGTGACTTCGACCTTTGTGCCTTCAACCTGCGGCTTCAACCCGTGAAGCGCCGCGTCCAGTCGCTCGGCCTCGGCCTGATTCATCACGCGCGCGTCCACCCGCGCCCACGCGTGCTCCGGCACCACGTTGCTGCGCGTCCCTCCGCCGACTACACCTACATTTACGGTCGTTCCCGCCTCGTAGTCCGTCAGTTTCTGGATGGCGAGGACCTGGTGCGCCAGCTCCTCAATCGCATTCGCGCCTTCCCTGTGCGCCGCGCCCGCGTGCGCCGCGACGCCGGTCACGCGCACCTTGTACAGCCCCACACCCTTGCGCCATGTCTTCAACTCACCCAGCGGCGGCAGGGCAGGCTCCAGCACAAACACGGCGCTGTGCCTCCGCGCCTCTTCTTCGATCAAAGCGCGTGATGTCTTGCTGCCAACTTCCTCGTCGCTGGTGATCAGGAGGGTGAGTGGTCGCGCTGGCATCAAGTCCATCGCGCGGAGGCAGCGGATCGCCCACAGCGTATTAACGATCCCGCCTTTCATGTCGAACGCGCCCGCGCCGTAGAGCACGCCGTCCTCGATGCGCACCGGCCGCTTCGCCAGCGTGCCCATGTCGTAAACTGTGTCCATGTGGCACAGCAGCAAGACCGCGTCGTTTCCGTCGCCGTTCGCGTTCCACCGCGCGCGCACGTGGTTCCCCGCCTTCTCCTGCGCGACAAGGTCCACCTGCGCGCCCAGCGACCTGAGCCGCGTCGCCAGGTGTTCGCCCAGCCGATCCAGCGCCTCCTTGTTGTCGCTCGGCGACTCCATCTCCACCAATCGCACGAGATCTGCGACCATGTCGTCCTGATGCTCCCGCAAGGCCGTCAGGACGCGTTGATTCTCCGTCATCTCTGCTCCCCTGTCTTCAGTTAGTTGCCGCAAGTGTACCACACCTGGCCGGAGGTCTCCGCGCCTTCGCGCTCCAAACATCACGCGCTCGTTCTTGCGCAGATACGCGCGCGCCTTTAGACTATGTTTCCGCGGCGCAGCTGCGCGCTGAACTACCACCACGTCACGAAAGGCCATCGGATGCCCCACAGACTGTCCTGGCAGGCTCTTACGCTTCACCTGCGCGTGCCCTTCCGGCTCTCCTACGGTGTCACCGAGACTCGCCGCTCGTTTTCCGTCCGCCTTGCGGATGACGAGGGTCTGGGCGAAGCCGCCATCCCGCCCTACTATGGCGTCTCCGACGAGTCCATGATTGCGCTGTGGGAATCGCTGTCGCAGAACGAAACGCCCTTCCCCGACGACCCGGCCGACGTCTTCCATTGGGTCGGCCAGTCTGGACCAGCGCCCGCGCGCTGCGCGGTCGACCTCGCGTTGCACGACCGCATCGGCCGCCGCGCCAACCTTCCGCTCTGGCAGCTTCTCGCCCTCCCGCAGCCGCGTTGCCTCGCCACCTGCTTCACCATCGCTATCGACGCGCCAGAAGAAATGGCGCGGCAGGCCGTCGCCGCATCCGCGTACAAGACACTCAAGATCAAGCTCGGCTCGGAAGACGACTTCGCCCGTTTGCAGGCTATCCGCGATGCGCGCCCCGATGCAAAGCTTCGCATTGACGCGAACGCGGGCTGGGACACCAACGATGCGATTGCGCTCGTCCGCAGGCTGGAGCCGCTCGATGTCGAGCTGATCGAGCAGCCGGTGCGCAAGGAAGACATCGCGGGCATGGGCGCGGTGCAGCGCGCGACAGACATCCCCGTCGTTGCCGATGAGTCGTGCCAGTCCCTCGGCGACGTGGAAGCGCTCGCGGCGGCAGGTGTGGCGGGCATCAATCTCAAGCTGATGAAGGCCGGCGGCCTGACGAACGGCGTGGCAATGGCGCGCCGCGCGCGCGACCTCGGCATGAAGGTCATGCTCGGCTGTATGATCGAAACGTCCGTCGGCGTCACCGCAATGGCGCACCTTTCCGGCCTCGCGGACTGGCTCGACCTCGACGGCCCGCTGCTGATCGCAAACGATCCATTCGACGGCATCCGTTACGACGCGTATGGCGTCGTCAGCTTGCCCGATCGACCTGGCATCGGCGTTTGCGCAAAAGACCCGACGGGTTTCGCAACCTCAACGTAGTTGAGGCCCCGTCGGGTCTGGGAGTGATCAATGAAATTCTTCGACGCCCATTGCGACGCCGTCATGAACGCGTACGACGGCCCGTTCGACTTCGTCAACGGCGACAGCAGCGGCCATATGGACCTCCCGCGCATGCTCGCCGCGGGCCACCGCGCGCAGGTTTTCGCCGTTTTTGCCGTTGCCTCCTACTATCCTGACCGAGATCGCGCCGCAATGGCGCGCGACGCGCTCGCTACGCTCCACGGGTGGGCGGACGCATCCAGCGGGCGAATGAAGGTTGCGACGACACGCGCCGACATTGCCGCTGCATTCGCTTCGGACGATGCGCCGCTCGCCGCGATTCTTGGCCTCGAAGGCGCCGACCCCCTGCCAGACGCCGCCGCACTGGAAGAGTTCTTCGCCCTCGGCCTGCGGCTCGTCATCCCCGCGTGGGACGATAATATCTACTCCGGCGCCTCGACCGGCTCCGGCGGGCCGCTAACCGCGGAAGGCCGCGCGCTGATCGACCTCGCGCGTTCGCTCGGCGTGATGGTCGACGTGTCGCACCTGTCGGACACGGCATTCGACGAAGTGGCCGCGTTGCTTGAGGATCGCCCCTTCGTCGCCAGCCATTCGGACTGCCGCGCGCTCAGCCCCGCGCCGCGCAACCTGACCGACGCGCAGATTCGCGTCCTTGCGGAGCGTGGCGGGGTGATGGGCATCAATCTCGCAGCCGACTTCCTCGATCCCGACTACCTGCTCGCGTTCGATGAAGTCATGGCCCCGCTGCGTCACATGCCCATTGCCGAGCGCCAGAAGCACCGCATGGAGGCGGGCGAAAAGCTGCGCCGCATCCCGCTACCGCCGCTAGAGGTCATTTCGCGCCACGTCCGTCACGCGTTCAACGTGGGCGGCGAGGAGTGCGTCGGGCTCGGCGGCGACCTGGATGGCATGACCTTCATGCCTGTCGGGTTGACCGGCGTGGAGAGCTACGGCCTCATCGAACAATCGCTGCGCGACGCGGGGCTGACCGAGCGCCAGGTCGAGAAGGTGTGCTGGCGCAACATGGCGCGCGTTTTTCAGGAGGTCTTGCCGTGACCGGTTCGCCGCAGGAGATTCTCGCCGGTATCGTCGCGTCATACGACACGCGCACCCGCTACTGCTGCCTTGAATTAATTGGCTCGGACGCCACAGGCTACCGTCTGACCGGCGCAGTGATGAATCGCGCCACCCTCGACGATGCGCTCACGCAACTGTCAGCCGCACTGCCCGGTTGCGCAGTCGACGCGAGTCAAGTGAGTATCCTTGACGCGCAGGCAACCCGCGCCGCAGTCGGCGTCAACCTTACCGGCCTCTTCGCGCAACCCTCCTGGCTCGCGGAGCAGATCAGCCAGCTTCTCAATGGCTGGCCGCTCGACGTGCTGCTTGAAGAAGGCAAGTGGCGCTTCGTGCGCCAGTCGGACGGTTACCTCGGCTGGGCCTACGGCCCGTGTCTTGCGGGGCCTGACGGCTGCGCCTTCACGCACCTCGTTTGCCTTCCGGAAGTCCGCCTCATATCCGAGCCGCGCGAAGATTCGGCGCCGGCGACGCGCATACCCGGCGGGACGGCGGTTTCGGTGGATGGGTCGGAAGGGGAATGGCAGCATCTCGCATTGACAGGCGGCCACTCCGGTTGGGCGCCCGCCGCGTCGCTACGCGCCTTCTCCGCACTGCCTGATAGCGAAGCTGCGCGCCGCGAGCAGATGATGGCTGACGCGACGATGTTCGTGGGCGTGCCCTACCTGTGGGGCGGATGCAGCGCCTGGGGCATCGACTGCTCCGGCTTCGCGCAACTTATCCACCGCCTCGCGGGTGTTACCCTCCCGCGCGACGCCGACATGCAGTTTGCGGCGGGCAAGCCGGTCGAATACCCGTATCAGCCCGGCGACTTGCTCTTCTTCAGCGAAACCGGCGACCCGCTGCGCATCACGCACGTCGCAATCAGCCGCGGAGGGTGGGACATCATCCATTCGTCGCGGCGCATCAACGGCGTGTACGAGGATAACGTACAGGCGGTCGACGACCTGCGCGAGTCGTTCATCGGAGGTCGCACCTTCGTAGCGTAACCAGAGACCCGACGGGTTTCACCGCCACGAAGTGGCGCACCCGTCGGGTCTGCGCAAGGAATTACTTCGTGCCCGATTACCTCATGCAAAGCGCGCCCGGCGCTCGCGCGCTCATCAACGGCCGCTGGCGCGACTACTTTTCCGGCACCGGCTATCTCGGCCTGCAAGGCCATCCCGGCCTGGTCGAAGCCGCGACGACCGCGCTCCGGCAATACGGCCTCACGACCGCCACCTCCCGCGGCGGCTACGGCGAGCACCCCGTCTTTCACGCGGTCGAGTCGGCCGCAGCGCGCTTCTTCGGAGAGGAACGCGCGCTTTACAGTGTTTCCGCTTACCTCGGCAGTAACATCCTGCTGCAAGGGCTTGCGGGAGAGTACGACCGCGTCTATGCGGACGACGCGGCGCATTTCAGCGTGCGCGAAGCGGTCGCTGCGTCATCAGTTCCCGCCCACACCTTCCGCCATGTCGATCCCGACTCCCTGCGCGTCACCCTCACCGCCACACTCGCACCGGGCGAGCGTCCCATCATCCTCACCGACGGTGTCTTCCCCATTTCCGGGGAGATCGCGCCGCTCTGCGACTACATCTCCGTCTTATCGCGCTACGACGGCGCGATCCTCTGCGTGGACGACGCGCATGCCACCGGGGTCATTGGGGCGCGCGGGCGCGGGTCATTGGAGGTTTGCGCGGGCGAACAGGAAAAGATCCCGGTCCGGTGTTACACGGCGCACACGTTAAGCAAGGCGCTCGCGGGGCATGGCGGGGTGGTCGCAGGAAACAGCGATTTTATCGCGCGTCTCTGGCGGAATGCGTCGGCTCTTTCCGGCAGCAGCCCCTCGCCGATTCCCGCGGCGGCGGCTTCCGCCTGGTCGCTGAATTACGTTTACGAACACGGAGAACTGCGCGAGCGGCTGTGGGCGAACGTCCGCCGCGTCAAAGCAGGATTCCGTCACCTGGGCTGGGATCTGCACGATACGCCCATCCCGATCATCTGCCTTGCCGCGCGGCCTGGCCTCGACCTTGCGCGCATTCAGCAGGAGTTATTCGCTCGTGACCTGTGCGTCGCGCACATCACGCGCTATTCCAGCGTGCCAAAAGGCGGCGCGCTCCGCGTTGCCATCTTTGCGACGCATACCGGGGAACAAATCGACCGCCTGGTGAGGGCGGTCGAGGAACTGCTGTAGGGGGCGCCCGCCTTACTCGCAGGCTTGCCGGTCGTAATTGCGGATGATCATCGCGCTGTACGGACGAAAGCCGAGCCGCTCATAGAAAGGCTGCAAGTCGGGGTCGCAGACAAGATCGACCATGTAGAGCGACCGGAGCTTCGCAACCATCCGCCGCGCCAGCTCCGAGCCGATTCCTCGCCCCTGCATCGACTCGATCACTTCGAGGTGCGGGATATAAGCTGCCGACACACCGTCCGAAATGGCCGTGATGAAGCCGACGACGCGCCCCAGCTCGCCTTCGCGCGCGAGCACGACGTGATCGCTGGACTGGAGGATGCGCAGCAAGGTTGCCGGAGTCGGCGGATTCGGCCAACCGCGAAAGAAGCCTTCCAATTGGTCGATGGTGATTCTAGCCGCGCGATCAGTATAAATAATCGTAGACAAGGACTTATATTCCCGGTCCAGCTTCCTCTCCAAAAACTTGCCGGAAGAATTCATCGGGATCGAGGCCCGCTTGCCACTCGCGGTGACGCTGAACAGAATCGGTCCGTCGCTTTTGTCGTAGATTTAGAAACCGCGCGGTTTCGATCGGCCCTAACGCTTGCATAAGCGCGTCAACTCCACGTTTAATCAGTTCGTCCTCCGATAGGTATTCCAACGGTTTCATTTCAACCCTTCCTTGTCGCAATACGCGAGCGGCGTCCCGCACCAAACACGAATCTCGAATCGCCTGCACTTCTTCAGCAAACGGTCATCCACTGATACAAAGTCAGCTTCTAGTTGTTCAGCATAGGCAACGTGGGCAGCATCCGCA
>CAZPTI010000008.1:0-46070 GCA_964588925.1 uncultured Anaerolineales bacterium
GAGCACGTAGAAGCGCGTGCCGCTCAGCTTGACCCCGCGCTCAAAGTCGATGATGTCGAGCGCCTCGCCCAACTCCCAGTGCGGCTTCGGCTCGAAGTCGAACTGGCGCAGCTCGCCCTCCTGGCGCACGATCACGTTCTCGCTCTCGTCCCCCACCGGCACATCGGGCAGCGGCAGGTTCGGGATGCGGAGCATGGCGTCGTTGAACTGGCGCTCGACCAGCGCGAGTTCCTCGTCGAGGCTGCGGATTTCGTCCGCCACCTGACCCATGCGCGCCTGGAGCGCTTGCCCCTCAGCCTTCTTGCCCTCCCGCATCAGCGCGCCGATCTGCTTCGAGCCCGCGTTGCGCTCCGCGCGCAGCATCTCCACGCGCGCGATAATCTGCCGCCGGCGTTCGTCCAACGCAAGCGCCTCGGTCACGGGCGCGTCGGTTGCGCGCAGGTTCGCCATTGCCGCAAGGACCGCTTCCGCGTTCTCGCGCATGAATTTGATGTCCAGCATGTCCCTTCTCCTCTCAATGAAACAAAAACGCCCCCGTCCGCGGCCTGCCGATGGAGGACCATCGGAAAGCCAGGGACGAGGGCGCACGATAACGCGCTCGTGGTGCCACCCTGATTCGCTGCCCCGCAAGGGAACAGCCTCATTGGCCGGTAACGGGAGCCAGACGGCGCTCCTTACTCGCCGCGCGGGCTTTGGGGAACGCAGCTCGGGAGTGGATTTTAGCGCGCCGCGGCTGTTGCCTTGCACCGCCCGGCAGCTCTCTGAAGCCCGAACGCGCCTACTTGTCTCCGTCTTCGCCTTTTCTGAAACCGGAGTATAATGCGGGCAGGCGGGAATGTCAATCAGCGCGCAATCCATTCCTCGGAGCGTCACTATACTCTTTGTCAACATCTCCGAATTTGGCAAAGTTGCCCGACAGCCTTATACTCGGCTCTGCCAGCCGTAAGCGCGGTGTCCCAACCGCAACCTTTCAACCAGTCAACCAGACCGCATCGCATCGCTCACCGCATCTCTACCCTGCCGTTGAAGCATTCGCTCCGGCGCGTACTAACCCCTCCGCTTTCCTGCCGCGCGTTGCCAGGAGCGGCGGAGCCTGCCCCGTATACGGGATGGCTGCCGAGTTGACTGGCGCGGCCGTTGCCCCTGGCCGCGCTGCGGGCGGTCTCGGGACTTACATCCGGCGGCAGGCTGCGAGCCCGGTCCGCTACGTGCTGGAACAGCTTGTGACCGGCGCGCTTGGCTGGATCCCGTCTGTTATCGGCATCGGGCTGCGCGCAATCCTCTACCGCCTGATCCTGCGGATGGACGGCATTCCCGCCATCGAAAACGGGGTGCGTCTGCGATTTGCGAACCGCATCCGGCTGGGCCGCCAAACCTACCTCGATCAAGGCGTTTATCTGCACGCATGTCCCGATGGCATCACCATCGGCGACCGCACCCTCGTCATGCGCGGCTCGATCCTGCACGTGTATAACTTTCGCGACCTGCCTCACGCCTTCATCCGCATCGGCGCGGACTCGCTGATTGGGGAGATGAACGTGCTGCGCGGGCAGGGCGGCATCACCATCGGCGACCGCGTCTACACCAGCCCCCTCGTCCAGATCGTGGCGGTCAACCACGTCTTTGACGACCCTGCCAGACCGTTCGTCGAACAAGGCATTACGGCAGAAGGCATCGTGATCGAAGACGACGTATGGATCGGCGCAGGCGCGATCATTACCGACGGCGTGCGCGTGGGCAAGGGGGCCGTGGTTGCCGCAGGCGCAGTCGTGACCAGCGACGCGCCCCCGCATACAGTCGTTGGCGGCGTGCCGGCCCGCGTGCTGCGCGCGATCGACGGGACGCCGCGCGCTCGCCCCGGCGTCCCCATTCATTTCTGAGGCAGCCGCATGTCGATGCTCTCCGTGGTCATCCCCGCATACAACGAAGAGGACTCGATCGAGGCCGTGGCGCAGCGTGTGCTGGCCGTCGGCCCCGAGCTTGCCGCGCTCGGATTTGGCCTGGAGCTGATCATCGTCGACGATGGGTCGAGCGACCGGACGCGCGAGATCACCCGCGCGATTCCCGGCGCGCGCCTGCTCTGCCACACGCGCAACGGCGGCTATGGCGCGGCGCTCAAGACAGGCTGGGCTGCGGCCCGCGGCGATTGGATCGGCTTCCTCGATGCGGACGGCACCTACCCGCCAGAGTACTTCCCCGCGCTCTGCCGCGTTGCGCAGGCGCAAGACGCCGACATCGTTATTGGCTCGCGCATGGCCGGCGCGGCCACCGACATGCCGCGCGTGCGCCGCGTCGGCAACTTCCTCTTTGCCCACCTGGTCAGCCTGGTCAGCGCGGAGCGCATCACCGACTCGGCCAGCGGCATGCGCGTCTTCAAGAAAGATATTCTGGACCGGCTCTACCCCCTGCCCGACGGCCTCAATCTGACCCCCGTTATGAGCACGCGGGCGCTGCACGAGGGGCTGAAGATGGTTGAGACGCCTATCCCGTACAGCGAGCGCGCGGGCCGCTCCAAGTTGAGCGTCGTCCGCGATGGGATGCGCTTCGCAACCTCCGTCCTGTGGACCGCGCTGACCTACAACCCGGTCCGGCTGCTGGGCATGCTCGGCGCGGTCGCGCTGCTGCTGAGCGCGCTCCTCGCCGCGGGCATCCTTCTGACACGGCTGCGCGGCGTGACGGAGTTGAGTCCGCTCGGGGTGTTCGCGCTCTACGCAGCGACCGTGCTTGCCGTGGCGGGCGTCAGCGTCTTCTGCCTCGGCGCTACCTTTAACTACCTGGTCGCGCTCTTCTACCGCCGGCCGATCCGCCAGGGGGTGTTCGGCCGGCCGCTCTTCCGCCGACCGCTCGAACGCCACTTTGGCTGGGCGGGCGCGCTGCTCATGGCGGTCGGCGCGCTGCTCGGCGTCGGCAGCCTCGCGCTCGGGCTGAACGGCTGGCCGCAGGCGCGGCTGTGGTTCTGGGAGTTGCTGTCCGCGGGCGCAGTGCTCGTCGGGCTGCAACTGCTGGTGTCGTGGTTTATCATGCGAGCGCTGGCCGAGTTGAACCAGCGCGAGTTGCGCATCGCGGGCGACATGCAGGGGCGCGAAGTTGAGCCGGCCCTCGAACCGACCGCGCCTGCCTACGACAGTGAGACGAGAGGGATCGCGCTTGGCTGACCTGAACGAACTAACGCCGGAACTGCGCGCAAACCTGGGCACGCGGCGCGTGCCGCCGCTGCCCGCGGCGCGCTTCCCCGACGCGGGTGCGGCCGTCGCGCGGCTGGATGCAACTCCACGGCCTGCCGGCGCGGTCGATGTGCTGCTCGTCAACCCGCCCGCGCCCGATGGCGGCATTTGGATCCGCTCGCAGCATCGCGTCGGCCGCCGCAGCCGCGAGAACATGATCTGGCCGCAGGTCGACCTCGCGCAGATGGCCGCCATGCTGCCGGAATGCAAGGTCGAAATCGTCGACTGCATCGCGTCGCGGATGGGCTGGCCGGAGTTCGAGAAGCTGCTGGCCGAGAAGCAGCCGCGCCTCTATGTCACGCAGGTCACAGCGCCCTCGCTGCAGAATGACATGGTCGGCGTCTTCCTCGCGCGCTCGCTCGGCGCCCGCACCGCGGCCTTCGGCACCCACGTCACCCCGCTCACGCTCGAAACCATGCGCCCCTACCCCGCGCTCGACTTTGTCCTGCGCGGCGAACCGGAGTTGACACTGCAGGAGTTGGTCAGAGCCGCCAAGAACTCGCCCAATTCGGGCGAATTCGCTGAACTGGCGGCGGAGATCAAGGGTCTCGCCTGGCGACAGAATGGCGAGATCGTGATCAACCCCGACCGCCCCTTCATCCCCTCGCTCGACGACCTGCCGATGCCGCGGCACGACCTGCTGCCGCTTGACAGGCAGCGCATGCCGATGATCAAGGGGCCGTTCACGTTTATCGTGACGAGCCGGGGGTGTCCGGCCGGGTGCAAGTACTGCATCAAGCACGTCAGCTACCAGACCAGCGTCCGGCTGCGCTCGCCCGAGCTGATCTTCGAGGAACTCACGCTGCTGGCCGGGCTGGGCATCCATCACGTCCACATGTACGCGGACCTGTTCACCGTGAATCGAGCACAGGTGGTCGACCTCTGCAAGCTCATCATCGACAGTGGGCTGAAGGTGCGCTGGACGTGCAACAGCCGCGTGGACTACGTCGATGAGGAGATGCTGCGGCTGATGGGGCGCGCAGGCTGTTGGTACATCTCCTGGGGCATCGAGAGCGCCAACGAGCAGATCCTCAAGGCCGCGCGCAAGGGCTACAAGAAGGAGCAGGCGGCTAAGGCGCTGCGGTGGGCGAAGGCGTCGGGCATCAACAACTGGGGCTACTTCATTATCGGGCTGCCCGGCGAGACCGAAGAGACAATCCGGGAGACGATTGATTATGCAAAGTCGCTCCCCCTCGACATCGCGCTCTTTCACATCGCCGCGCCCTACCCCGGCACGCCCTTCTTCTTCGAGGTGGTCGAGAACGACTGGTTCCGGCCGGGCACGAAGTGGGAGGAGGTCGACATGGACCGGTCGACCGTGCTGGATTACCCCGGCCTCCCGGCTGAACGGCTGGAGTACTGGCAGAAGCGGGCCACGCGCGAATGGTCGATGCGGCCGGGGCCGATGCTGACCTTTATCAAGGGCATGAATAGCTGGGAGGGGTTCAAGTCGGCGCTGAGCGTGGGTTGGCAGATGCTCAACTTCGTGCGGAGCTAGGGTTGGCCGATCAGGAACGGGCGGAGACCTCTGCCCTCGCCTTGCTTGACCTCCCGCTGGCGTTGCTTGCCGGCGCGCTATGGTACGCGCGGCCGGAGCCTGGCCCGTGGCCGCTGCTGCTCGTCGCGCTCGGGCTGATCACGCGGCTGCTCGCCCGGCCGCGGCCCCGTTTCGCGCTGACCGGCATGGATGCGGCCCTCGCGCTCTTCGGCCTGAGCGCCGCGCTCGGTCTCGCCATCGCGTACGATCCCCTGGCCGCGCAGGGCAAGTTCTGGACCATCGTTGGCGGCATCGCGCTCTACGGCGCGTTCTGCCGCGCGCCGCGCGCCGCCCGCGTCGGCCCTCTCGTCGTCGAGCCGGTGCGCGCGATCCTCTCCCTTCTTCCCGCGGCCGTGGCGGTCTTCTTCCTGCTGGCAGCGAACTGGTCGCATCTTGCCGCCAAGCTGACGCCACTGAGCGGCCTCTACGCATGGCTCGCCTCGGTCCAGCCGCAACTCGGCCTGGATGGGCTGCACTCGAACGTCGCGGGCGGCCTGATCGCGGCGTTTCTGCCGCTGCAGGTTGCCGCGCTCGGCAAGAGCCGCTGGCGCTACATTCTGCTGCCGCTCTCCTTCCTCGGTCTGCTCCTTTCGCTCTCGCGCGGCGCCTGGATTGCGCTGGCGGTTGTGGCCGCGGCCTGGTTACTGTGGATGGTCGCGCAGCGAAGCAAGGGGCGGGCGGCCGTCGGCGGGGCGGCGGTGGCGGTACTGGTGGCCGTCCTGTTCGCTCAAGCAGGATCGGCGCAGACCGCGCTGGCGCAAGAAAGCGCCCCGCCCATCCAGCCCCCTGCAAACGAAGCCGCGCTGCGGGGCGACACGGAAGGCCGGCTCGCGCTGTTGGGCAACGGCGCGGCGTTAGCGCGGGATTACGCGTTCACCGGACTGGGTCTCAGCGGCTTCGAGATGGCCTATTCGAGCTACATGCTCCTTGTCCACGTCGGGCACACAGTCCACAGTCACAACCTGTTCCTGAACGTGTGGCTGGAGATGGGCTTGCCGGGATTGCTGGCGCTGTTGTGGCTCCTTGCCGCGGCTGTCGTCGCCGCGCGCCGCGCCTGGCGATCAAAGCGTGCGAACTCGCGCGCGTGGACGGCTGCGGCCCTTGCGGGCGTCGCGGTGCTCTGTCTGCACGGGCTGGTGGACGACGCGTTCTTCGGCAGCCGCGGCGTTCTCATTATGTTTATTCCCTTTGCGATCCTTGCGCGTGAGCAGGCAGCCATTCTGATTGCCGCGGACGAGCGTCCCCCTGCCCTGTCAACTACGCTGCGCGGCCGCGGCGCGCTGGTTACAGCCGCTTTCGCGCTCGCGCTCCTCGCGCTCAGCCTTCTGCCGTCCGTCCGCAGCCAGTTGCAGGCCAACCTGGGCGCGCTCTACCAGACGCGCGCCGAGCTATCGATCTACACCTGGCCCGCGTGGCCGATCCAGGATGAGCTTCGCCGCGTTCCGGCGTATAATATCGAACCGGAAGTTGCGCGCTACCGCGCGGCGTTGGCGCTGGATCCGAACAACGAGACCGCAAACCGGCGCCTCGGCCAGATCATGCTTTCACGCGGGGATTACGGCGGCGCAGGCGCCCTGCTCGGCGCGGCACATCGCAGTGGCTACACGAGTCGCGCCGCGAAGCAACTGTATGGCGAGTGGCTCGCCATTAACGGCCGGCCGCAGGAGGCCGCGGCGATCTGGCGGACGCTCGACCTGTCGCAGGGACAGCTTGAGGGCCGCGAGTGGTGGTACGAGCATGTTGGGGAACACGCGAAGGCGGACGCGATCCGGCTTGCGGCGCGGATGCGGTGATGGAACAAGGCAGGAAGGGAGAACTCTGTGGCTGAAAACGCGCTGGTGACCGGCGGGGCCGGGTTCATCGGGTCGCATATTGTGGATGCCCTGCTGAACGCGGGGTACAGCGTGGCGGTGATCGACAACCTGTCAACCGGGCGGCGGGAGAACCTGAGTCCGGCTGCGCGCTTCTACGAGGTGGACATTCGCGACGCAGCGGCGGTCAGTGCGGTCTTCGAGCAAGAGAGCCCGGCCGTCGTCTCTCATCAGGCCGCGCAGGCCGACGTTCGCGCCAGCGTCGTCAACCCGGCGGGCTATGCGGAAACGAACATCATCGGCACCCTGAACCTGCTCCAGGCCGCAAAGTCAGCCGGGACGCGCAAATTCATCTTCGCCTCCACGGGCGGCGCGGTGTACGGCAACCCGGAAGAGCTGCCTGCGACCGAGCGCTGCCCCACTCGCCCGCTCGATCCATACGGCGTCAGCAAGCTGGCGTGCGAGTTCTACATGGACACCTATCGGCGCAACTTCGGCATGGACTACTGCGCGCTGCGCTATGCGAACGTCTACGGCCCGCGCCAAAACGCGGAGGGCGAAGCAGGCGTCGTGGCGATCTTCGCAAAAGGGATGCTCGACAACCGCGACCTGACCATCTGGGGCGACGGCCGGCAGAGCCGCGACTTCGTGTATGTGGAGGACGTGGCCGCGGCGAACGTGGCGGCCGCGCAGCTAGGCAGCGGCATCTACAATATCGGCACGGGCCTCCCCACCGACATCGTCACCATCGCGCGCACTCTCCAGCAATTTATTGGCTACACGAAGGAGATCGACCTGGGACCGGCCAAACTGGGCGAGGTGCGCCACACCTACCTGGACAGCCACAAGGCGCGCCGCGAGCTCGGCTGGGAGCCGCAGGTGTCGCTCCGCGAGGGGCTGGCGCGTACGGTCGACTCTTTTCGCGCGAAGGTGGCGAACCGATCATGAGATACCTGATTACCGGTGGCGCGGGTTTTATCGGGTCGCACCTGTGCGAGGTGCTGCTGGCGCGCGGGCATCACGTCGTGGCGATCGACGACCTGTCGACCGGCCGCGTGGAGAACATCGCCCACCTGCGCCCCCTGCCCCACTTCCAGTTTGTGCGGGAGGACATTCGCAACGCGCAGGTGCTCGACCGGCTGACGAGCGAGGCGGAAGTTGTCGTCCACCTGGCCGCGGCCGTGGGCGTGCAGTTGATCGTCGACGACCCGGTGCGCACGATCCGCACGAACATTATGGGCACCGAAGGCGTGCTGGAGGCGGCAAACCGCTACGGGTGCAAGGTGCTGATCGCGTCCACGTCCGAGGTGTACGGCAAGGGGGTGCGCGTGCCGTTCCGCGAGGACGATGACCGCCTGATGGGGCCGACCGTCCGCAGCCGCTGGGCCTACGCGGAGAGCAAGGCGGTCGATGAGTTCCTCTCGCTGGCCTACCATCACCAGTTCGGCCTGCCCGTCGTCGTGATGCGCTTCTTTAATACTGTCGGCCCGCGGCAGACGGGGCGCTATGGCATGGTGGTGCCGCGCTTCGTGCGCCAGGCGTTGCGGGGTGAGCCGCTGCACGTCTACGGCGACGGGCAACAGACGCGCTGCTTTGCCGACGTGGCCGACGTGACGCGGGCGGTGGCCGAACTGGCGGAGCATCCGGGGGCGCTCGGCGAGGTGTTCAATGTTGGCGCGACGCAGGAGATCAGCATCCGCAAGCTGGCCGAGCGCGTAGTCGAGTTGACGGGCAGCGGAAGCGAGATCGTGATGATGCCGTACGACGAGGCGTATGGGCCAGGGTTTGAGGATATGCGGCGGCGGGTGCCGAGCATCGAGAAGCTGAACCGCTTGATTGGTTACTCTCCCCGCTGTTCGCTGGACGACATTTTGCGCCGCGTGATAGACTACGAGCGAGATCGAGTTGGAGTGTGAAGATGCAACAGCGCGAATTCTACGTAGTGATCGAGCGAGATGAAGATGGGATATACGTCGGCGAGGTCCCGCAGTTGCGCGCATGCTACAGCCAGGGACGCACCCTGGACGAGTTAATGAGCAACATGCGCGAGGTCATCGAACTGGCGCTGGAAGAGGAAGGCGCGCCGGTGATAGGCGAAGAGTTTCTGGGTCTGCTTCATTAGAGGACTACGCTCTCCCTTTATGTCCCTGGAACAACCCCTGTCAACCGCCCGCGTTGCCGAAAGCGCGGCTCCGCAAGTCACAGTCATCGAACCGACGCGCGGGCTGGCGTCGCTGCAACTGCGTGCGGTGTGGCAGTATCGCGAACTGCTTGGCTTTCTGGCGTGGCGCGACATTAAGGTGCGCTACCGGCAGACCGCGCTCGGCATCGCGTGGATCGTCCTGCAGCCGCTGCTGAGCACGATCGTGTTCACGGCGATCTTCGGCGCGCTGCTGAACGTCCCCTCCAACGGCGCGCCCTACGCGCTCTTCGCGCTGGCCGCGCTCGTGCCGTGGCAGTACTTCTCCGGTGCGATGAGCCGGGTGGGGACAAGCCTGGTGAACAGCAGCCAGCTCATCACGAAGGTCTACTTCCCCCGACTGATTATCCCGCTCTCAGGCGTGCTCTCGACGCTGGTGGACTTTGCGGTCGGCTTTGCGGCGCTGCTGATCCTGCTCCTTATCTATCGTGTGCCTCTGACAGCAAAGGCGTTGACGCTGCCGCTCTTCCTGCTGCTGGCGATTGTGACCGCGCTGGGCTTCGGCCTGTGGCTGGCCGCGCTCAATGTGCGCTACCGCGACGTGAACTACCTGATCCCCTTCCTGCTGCAACTGTGGATGTATGCGACGCCGGTTGTGTACGGCGCGACGCTGATCCCGGAGCCGTTCCGCTGGCTGATGGCGCTGAACCCGATGACGGGCGTGGTGGAGGGGTTCCGCTGGGCGCTGCTGGGTGGGGTGATGACGGACGCGAAGGAGCCGGGCGCGCTGACCGCGGTGTCGGCCGCGATTTCGGTGGTCGTGCTGGTGACGGGGGTGGTGTTTTTCCGGTCGACGGAGAAGACGTTCGCGGATGTGATATAGTCGCAGGAAATTGCGGACGGGGGATGCTGGAATGACGCAGGACGGACGCAGCGCAACAGTCAACATCGGACAACTCATCGTGTCTTCACCCGAGATCCGGGAAGGACGTCCGCGCATCGCGGGAACGGGCGTAACCGTGCAGCGAATTGTCGGGTGGTACAAGCTTGGTCTGTCGCCGGAAGAGGTCGCGGACAAGCTGGGCAACGTAAATCTTGCGCAAGCGCATGCCGCGCTGGCCTGTTACCACGCGAATCGCGAGCAGGTGGAGGCGGCGCTCGCAGCCGATGAAGCCGAGGGGGACCGGCTCGAAAAGAGGTTAGAACCAAAGCGAAAGGGGACAGACACCTTACGCAGGCGCTCCGCGCACGCGGGGTCGATGTGGTGACGGCCCAGGAGGTTGGAATGGTCGAGCGGAGCGACGCGGACCATCTGGCCTATGCCGCGGCGCAGGGAAGAGCGCTCTACAGCTTCAATCGCGGGGACTTTCTTCGTCTCCACGCCTTGTACCTTCAGGAGGGCAGAACACACTGCGGCATACTGCTGGCCCGGCAGCAGCATTACTCCGTGGGCGAGCAGATGGGCCGCGTACTGCAACTCATGGCTGTCAGGCGCCCCGAGGACATGCAAAACCAGGTCGAGTTCCTAAGCGCCTGGGGTTAGCCGATCCGTATTGCGAGATTCGTCGCAGGTATTCCCTTCAATCTTCCATCTTGCATCTCCCACCATGACTGATATCGCGATCCGCGTCGATAACCTGTCCAAGCGCGACCGCATCGGCGCGGCGCAGGAGCGGCATAACACGCTGCGAGACGCGCTGGCCGCGCGGCTGCGGCGGAACGGGCACGCGTCCGAGACGAACACGATCTGGGCGCTGAAGGACGTCTCGTTTGAGGTGAAGCGCGGGGAAGTGGTGGGCGTGATCGGGCGGAACGGCGCAGGCAAGTCAACGCTGCTGAAGATCCTGTCGCGCATTACTGAGCCGACAAGCGGACGCGCGGAAATTCACGGCCGCGTCGGGAGCCTGCTGGAGGTGGGGACCGGGTTTCATCCCGAGTTGACCGGCCGCGAGAACATCTACCTGAACGGCGCGATCCTCGGCATGAAGCGGACAGAGATCGCTGCGCGCTTCGACGAGATCGTCGCGTTTGCGGAGGTGGAGAAGTTCCTCGACACGCCGGTGAAGCGGTATTCGAGCGGGATGTATGTGCGGTTGGCGTTTGCGGTGGCCGCGCACCTGGAGCCTGAAATTTTGCTGGTGGATGAGGTGCTGGCGGTGGGGGATATTTCGTTTCAGAGGAAGTGCCTCGGTAAAATGGATGCTGTAGCCAAAGAAGGGCGAACGGTGGTATTCGTGAGCCACAACATGGTGGCGGTTGAAAATCTTTGCTCTCGCGGGTTCCTCATGCGACAGGGTATTTTGCATCGGATAGAGAATGCCCGAAACGCAGTCCGTATTTACCTCTCCGAATGCCAAGATAGCACCGCTCCGTCGAGCCGCGTCATGGCCGAAAACCATGAACATGGCATTGCTTTGTTAGGGATTTCGGCCGTGGACACTCAAGGCGAGAAGCTGGAATTCGTAAGAAGCGGTGAAGATTTACTTCTAAGCATGAACATCAGGACTGCTCGGCAAATTTCTCGACTCGTTGCCACGGTAGGCCTCAATGATCCTTACAACACTCGCGTGTGTGTGCTGCATAGTGACATTGCCGGATATGAACTTACAGTTGGAGAAGGAGCGCACACCATACTGTGTAGAGTGCCAAGACTCATTGTCGTTCCTGGCGAATATAAACTGGATATCCACCTTTTCTCGGGCACAGACAGCATTCTTTGGGCGCCTGGTCTCGGCACACTGCAGATCGCGCCCGGTGACTTCTATAATAGAGGAAAACTGCCGGATCCGAGTTGGGCGGGATACTTCTACGTTGAACAGTCGTGGACGGTTGAGAACTAGAGGGAATCGAATTGGCCCGAGTAGTGGTGGTTGCCGCATACGTTCCTCGATTTCCCAGCTCGGGATCGCCTTCTCGCGATTTCTACATACTAAAACACCTAGCATTACACCACGAGATCGTGCTGGTCGCACCCGAAACCGGCCTATCCAACGACACAAGTCAATGCGTTCCGAACCTGGCAGAAGTCAGGCTTGCGGCGGCCAACGGGCCTGCAGCAAGGTCACGCAGATTTCGCGCATCATTCGGCAGTCCTACTGTTGCTCATCGTTTGGCTCGATTGCAGCACATAGTGAGAGAGCCGCCGTTTGAAGTAATGGTGCTTGAAGACCTTACGCACAACCTCGGTCAGGAACTGCGGAAGCTTGAGTGGACGAACGTTGACCTGTTGCACATCTCGCAAAGCCTTCTTGCCCCGCTTCGCGTGATGGCGCCGCAGCAGATGGGTTCGGTGTTGGACTGTCATAACGCTCACAGCTCGATCGCACTTCGGAACCTTGAGCACGTCACGGGATGGCGACATCGCATCGCCGAGTGGACCGAGTGGCGTAAGCTACGGGCATTCGAATCAGCAGCGCTTGCTCCGTTCGATGCATGGTTGGCCTGCTCTGAGATTGATCGAATACGCCTCTCCCAATTGCAGCCAAAATGCAATCCGATTGTTGTTCCTAATGGGGTAGACACAGAATATTTCGCGCCTGACAGAGAGCTCGAAACAGCGGTGGAACCTCATTCCATGGTGTTCACAGGCGTTATGAACTATGAGCCGAACATTCGAGGTATCGTCGCATTTTGCGAAAAGTGCTTACCCGTCATCCTCGACCGTTATCCAAATGCCAGGTTGTATATTGTGGGGCGCAATCCGGCAGAAACTATCCTTGCGCTAGAGAAGCGCTGGCCCAACGCCGTTGTTATCACCCACGGCGTGCCAGATGTCAGACCGTATTTGAGAAGGGCGCAGGTGGCAATTGTTCCACTTCTGAATGGCGGCGGAACGCGCCTAAAAGTGCTTGAAATGTTAGCGATGGGCATGGCAACCGTATCTACGCCAGTGGGCAGCGAAGGACTTGACCTGATCGCCGGATCGCACCTCTTGGTGGAGGAGCTAACGGAAGGATTTGCCGCCACCATCTTAAGACTATTTGACTCCCCGGAGCTAAGAAGTCGATTGGGAGCCGCAGGACGAACTGCCGTACAGTCGAAATATGATTGGGCGAGAATTGCGCCGCTAGTTGCTACTGTTTGGGACGAGCTGCTTCGGTCTCGTCACCACAGTTGATGCCCAGAGTCAGCGTTATCATCCCTGCCTACAATGCGGGACACTTTATCAGGACAGCTGTCGACAGTGTCCTGAATCAAACATTCCAGGATTTGGAATTGATTGTTGTCGATGATGGGTCAACCGATAGCACTCTGGATGCGCTCTCCCAAGTTACAGACAACAGGCTCCGAGTCATTTGCCGCGCCCGGGGAGAACGTTCGGCAGCAAGAAATACGGGTGTGGAGGCAAGCACAGGTGAGTATGCTGCGTTTCTTGATGCAGACGATTGGTGGCATCCGCGGAAGCTCGAACGACAGTTGGAACTGTTCGGCATCCGACCGCAGCTTGGGCTCGTTTATTGCTGGCTGCGACCAGTCGGCCCGAATGGTAGGCTGTACCGGGCGCTGACGGGACACATTTCGGAGAAGATAGCGACGAGACAGAGCATGTTCTCGCAACTTCTAGTGGGAATGCCCACTGGCACATCTGCTTTGATTCTCAAACGTCGAGCGTTGGAGGAATCGGGCGGGTTCCAAGCGGGGTTGAGCTACGGTGAAGATTGGGACTTGTGCCTGCGCGTGTCGCTCAAGTTCGACTGTGGTGTCCTGCCGGAAACGCTTGCTTCGTATCGAGTCTACGGCCTGTTTCTCCCCGCCAAACAGAACAACCTTGGTATGCAAGACGCCCTGTATAGAATTGTCAGCGAGGCAATCGCAAGATCGGGGATCGCTGCCGCTGACACCGTTTGTCGTCATGCGCTTGCGCGGGTTGCGATGCTGGGATCGTTCGTGGATATGGCTATAGGCGAATTCGATAGCGCAAATACGCGGTTGAGGCAGGCTCGCGTGCTGGACCCTGCTAGCTTTGAAGGCAACAGCCCTGCTTTTTGTCTACTGCTTGCAGGGCAGGCGAATCACTTATATGATACCTACACCTCCTTCGAAGAAGCAATGCGCTTTGTTGATATGTACTTCATGGGACTATCAAACGATAATGCAGTGCTTCGATGCTATGGAAGACGAGTACGAGGCGAGGTGTGCGCGGCGAAAGTGTTCGAGGAAGCTGAGGTAGGAACCCAGAGCAGGATACGACGAGCTTTCTGGCACGCGCTGCGTGTTGACCCTTTGCTGGTGGGGAACGTTGGCCTTATGAAGCTTGGCGCACGCTCGCACTTGTCCCTTATCGATGCCTTGACCTCCCGGCTCGGATAGATACTAAGTTGCAAAACAACCTCCCCACCCGCTTTCTTGTAAGCCTAATAAGCGCAGTCGCTGTTCTCCTCTCTTGCGCAAGTGTAACCGGGGCTGAGTCACCGACGACGTGGTCACCGCCGGAGTTTTTGAAGCCAACAAAGGTAAGCCGCCCCCTTGCGGTCGCAGACACGGCTGGACAAATTCACCTGTTCTATGTGGAAGGCTTCTACGAGACCATGTCTGGAGAAATGGATGCGGCGCAACAGGCAGTTATGTATTTGCGCGGTGACGGACAAGAGTGGACTGAGGCCGTCGACATTCTAGTGAGCGCAGCCCAAACATCGCTTGCCATTCATAGCGCGCTTATCGACTCGAAGGGTTATCTGCACTTGTTATGGAGCGACACAGGAGCTATATATCACAGTATGGCCCATGTCTCCTTTGCCGAGAATGCGCAGAGCTGGACAACAACTAAACTTTCAAGTGGGCATATTCCGATAGGAGACCTGGCAATCGGCAAGTCTGGCACATTGTATTGCATTATACGCGCCGACGAGTTTACCCTGCGCTTTTCAGTCTCAGAAGATGGCGGCGCTCACTGGACAGAATCTACGCTAGTAGCTTCTGTCTCCAACCCCCTCGCTTTCGCGATAACCGATGTGGGGCTCGTGTGGTCAGATGGCAAGACGCTTCAGCTTACCTGGTCGATCGGCGCTGCCGAAGTCGACTGGATGTACTGGTCAGTTTGGTATGCGCGAACCACCGACGGTGGGCAATCGTGGTCTGTTGAGCAGGAGATAGCCTCACCCAGGTTCGGAGGATCAGATGTTGCTGTTGACGGAAACGGTGGAGTTCACCTTGTCTGGGGACGTAACGCGGGCTATGCTGACGGCCGCTGGCATTCGTATTCGACAGATCAAGGCCTGACATGGTCAAAACCTGGGCCGCTCTTCCAAGGCATCTCCCATGCCTCCGGCGCAACCGGCGGCTACGGCCTTGTCGTTGATGGCACTGGAGTTTTGCATCTGGCAAATTCCTTTAATCAGGATGGCGTGCCTGTAGCCTATTACACCTACTGGAACGTAGACCGCTGGTCAACTCCAGAGTTCGTTATGGGTGAAGGACTGCATTTTGCGACCCTCGCGCTGGTGCGCGGTAATCAGCTCTATTACTTCGGCTTGAGTGACCCGGACCATCGAATTGTATACAGCCGGAAGACCATTGCGGCTCCCCCTATACCGCTGTCACCGGCACCACCCCCGGTTTCCGCAGCCTTGGCACCTACGGTGTCTTCCAAGGACATCTATCGCGATGCTCCGCAGCCGACATCCTCTGCAACAAGTTCATTGCCTGTCGATTCGGGCAACGCTACAGCACCTACCCAAACGCATCTCTACTTAAGTTCACAGAGAATCTACATACTCGCCATGCTCCCGACCGGCCTGTTTATTGGAGTCTTCATTGTAGTGCATGTGTGGCGCAGGCGACATTACTAATCGTGCGAGAACCATCTCTTACCGTAGTAGTACCGGCACACAACGCAGAATGGTGCATTTCTAGTGCCATTGAAAGCGTGTTGTCCGAGACAAACGCCGCGATAGAGATTGTTGTCGTCGATGACGGTTCGACTGACGACACCGCAATCATCCTCCGGCAGTACGCCGAACGCGTTTTAGTTATCAACCAACCCAATGCTGGACTTTCCGCAGCGCGCAACCGCGGCGTTCTGAAGGCTACTGGACAGTGGCTTGCCTTCCTTGACGCAGACGATCGCTGGCTTCCGGGTTTCTCTCGCTCCATGATTGCTGCGGCGCAGGCTACTTCTTGCGAGACAGGGGTGATCTGCTGTGGCTGGCAGTACACCGACGAACGGTTGCATCGCGAGGGAGTTCCGCATCTTCCGCCGCATACGCTCGATCTCCGCGCGCTTCTATGGGGCAACTTGTTTCCCGTTCATGCCGCCATCGTCCGTCGTGAGCTCATGGTCGAGGTGGGCGGCTTCAATGAGTCATGCTTCGGTGTGCAGGATTGGGAGTTGTGGTTGAGACTGGCGGCGCGTGGCGTGGAATTCGAACGCGTTCCCATAGCATTGGTGGAGTACCGGCAAACAGCCGGCAGCATGTCACGCAACGTTCCGCGAATGCGCGACAACGGCCTGGCCGTCCTGGACCGGTTCTACAGCCAGCCGGCCGTTCCACCCGCCGCGCTGGATATGAAGGACCTCGCGTATGGACTGGTGCGCACCTACGCGGGCGCGAACTTCATTGCGGCGAGCGAGCGCAACCGCGGTGTTGAAGAATTCTCGCACGCATTGCGCCAGCACCCGGCCTTACTCCGCGCACCGGAGACCTACTACGCCATCGCGTGCGCCCAGCAGCCGCTTGCCTGGAAGGGAACAGGGCGTCATCTCGACTTAGGCGAAGCGGAGGCGCTCCTGCAAGAGGTGCTGACACGCGCCTTTATGTCCTCTGAGTCGAGCGACCAGCGCGCGCAAAAGGAGGCGCTGGCCCAGGCGTACCGCGTCCTTGGACGCCTGGCGCTGCTGCAGGGGCGCGCGCGCCAGGCCCTGACGTTCTCGACCCGCTCGCTGCTGCACGCCCGCTCATCGTCCGCGGCGCGCGAGTTGGCGCGCACTTGCTTCAAGGTAGTCCATTGAGACTTCGGGGGAAGATCAGACTGCGCGCGAGATGGGCGCAGGTCCGCATCCTACTGCTTTCGATCGTGCCAGCCTGGCGGGAACGCGAGAAGCTCCGGCATGAGCTCGCATTCTGGACAGACATCTGGGATGCCCGGCTCCGAAGCGGAGCGTTTTGGAATGATGATGTCAAGGAACTGTTGGAAAGCGTGGGCGAGTGGCCTGGCAAACCGCCCGCCGTCAAGTCTTATGAGGAGATCCGGTGTCTCGAGGCGCGTGCTCATGGCCTGCGAATCCTGAAGGAAGCTGGCATCGATGACCCGGGCTTCTTTCGCGGCAAGAAAGTAGTCGACATCGGCCCAGGCGCAGTCTGCTTCCTGGAACTCAGTGGCGCGCAAGTTGGTATTGCGATCGAACCTTTAGCCGACCGCTTCGAGCAAGCCGGGTTACTGCTGCCGAGCGTCAACACGATCTACCTGTCCGTCCCGGCGGAGCGCCTGCCCTTGCTCGACAACACTGCGGACATCGTTGTCTCGCGCAACAACCTGGATCATGTTGGCGATCCGGAGGCGGTTGTCGATGAGGTGCGTAGGATATTGAAACGGGGAGGGACCTTCATCCTGATCGTTCACCTCGAGTCCTCTTCGTCAGTTACCGAACCTCACGCCTTCTCTCTGGCGACGCTGCGACCGCTCCTGCGCCACTTCCATGTTCGGCGCGAGACGATCCAGGCAGGTGGACGTACTGAAGCCGCGGAGACGTATGCGGGCGTGCTGGAAAAGCTTTGAGGTCAGGGGATTACGCGTTTGCGCCTCAGCGTCTGCATCCCGGTCTTCAATCCTGGTCCGTACCTGAACGAGGCCATTGCCAGCGTTCTCGCGCAGTCCGGCGTGGATTTCGAGGTGGTTATCGTTGATGATGCGTCCCGCCCGCCTGTTGACCTATCGTTCATTCAGCCGGTGGACCCCCGTGTTCGCTTGCTCAGGAACGAGCGCAATCTTGGCCTGGTCGGTAACTGGAACCGCTGCCTCTCGCTGGCAACAGGTGAGCACATCACTATCTTCCACCAGGATGACGTTATGAGCGCCGACAGTCTGGCAATTAGATGTGACTTTCTGGATCACAATCCATCGGCCGGCTTCGTGCACACCGATATCCTTACGCTTGACGATACGGGGCGCGTCGTTGGCGGACATTGGGCTGCCCAGCCGCTGCCAGCGGGGCTGTCGCCCGGTATGCTTTTTTACCGCCATCTTTTTGCGGGTCTGAACTTCGTCGCATGTCCATCGGTAATGATCCGCTCCGAATGTCTCCGCCAGCTAGGGGGGTTTGATCCCCGACTGCCCTTCAGTTGCGACATGGAAATGTGGCTTCGCATCGTCAGTCGATATGATGCCGGCTATCTGGACGAACCGCTGGTTGCCGTCCGCCGGCATTCAGGGCAGGAAACCGCGCGATTCGCGGGGCGCGGTCGGGAGGTGGTAGAAGTCGGGCGGGCGTTGCGAATTGCGCTAAGCGAACACTCGCCGAAGGACGAGAGCCGTGAGTTGCGGAGACTGGGCCGGCGAGCGCTTGCGCGCTGGGCAGCAAGGATGGCGCGCTGGAAGCTGCGCACCGGACACCTGTTGGCCGCGCTCGGCTATTTGCGAGCACTCGCGGTCGTTGCGGCAACCGTCTAACAACCATGCGGATTCTATCCGTTTCTAACTACTATCCACCTTTCGAGGTTGGAGGTTATGAGCAACTTTGCCGGGACGTGGCGCGCCGGCTCACGGCGCGAGGTCACGTCGTCGCAGTGTTAACTAGCAACCGCGGCAGAGAAGGGCAGGAAACGGATGAAGAGATCACCGTCCACCGAACGCTCGTGATACAACCCCAGTCCGGCCTGCGAATCGGACCCGCGGTCCAGTCCTTCATCACGCGGCCGTTTGTCGAAGCGCAAAACCGTCGCGCGCTTCTTCGGCTTGTGGCGCACTTTCGCCCCGACGTCATTTTTGTCTGGAATCTGCAGGGCTTGCCGCAGGAGCTTGCTGTAGACGCTGAGACCAGAACGCAAGCGGCGGTCGCTTACTGGCTTGCAGGATATACGCCGGCGGAGCCAGACTCATTCTGGAAGTACTGGACTGCGCCCGCGCATGGCTCAACCTTGCTCAGAGGCAGCAAGCAGATCGTGGCGAAGCTTGCGGTCGCGCAAATGCGTCTTGAAGGAAAGCCAGTTCAGCCCATGATGCGCCATGCCGCGGTCGTTAGTGAGTATATGCGCCAGAAGTGTGTCGCAGAGGACACCCTCCCTGCAGATGCGCGCATAATCTACAATGGGGTCGAGCTAGACCAATTCGTGCCGGTGCAGCGCGAATTTGACGGGCGCTTGCGGCTGTTGGTCGCTGGTCGCGTCAGTGAAGACAAGGGAATCCATACGGCCATCATGGCCGTAAAGACGCTTGTATCTCAAGGCGTGACAGGGATTAGCCTCGACATCGTTGGCGCTGGTCCTGACTCGTACCTAGATCACTTGCGGAGCTTGATTGTCAGCGGAGGCGTCGAGTCCTTCGTGCAGTTGCGCGATTGGGTTGATCGGAGCGCGATGCCATGTCTGATGGCAAATTCTGACGTTCTGATTTTGCCCTCCGTTTATCCCGAAGCGTTGCCGCGAGTTGCGCTGGAAGCTATGGCTGCCGGACTGGTCGTGGTCGCAACGCCGGTTGGGGGAACACAAGAAATCGTGGAGCACAACATAAGCGGCCTGTTATTCCGGCCGGGCGATGCCGCTGATCTTGCTAAGGCGATCAACCGACTGCTTTCGGAGCCTGCCCTTAGCGCGCGCCTTGCGGCAGAAGGGCGTCAACGAGTCGTCAGTCGATTTAGCTTGGATAATATGGTCGATGGAGTCGAACGCCTGCTGCAAGATGCGGTCGTGGGACAAGTGTCCACCCTGCCAGCAGGACGACGCGAGCTGAAACCAGGTGAAACGCTGTTTTCAGGTTAGAGCTCATAACTGATAGGTGAAGGACCAGATGACGGATTTGGTTCGGCTTTGCCCCGATGTTGTTTCACCATGAGTTCTCAGCGTCTGTCGCAACCAGAGAGTACGAGCAGCGCCAGTTGGGACAGCTACTGGCAAACCTTTGAGCGCCCTGATTACGTTAACTACACTCTGCCCCTGCTGCAGATTGTCAAAAAGCATATGCCGGTCCATAACTTGCGGGCTTTGGAAATCGGGGCGGGGACAGGGGGAAACATAACCAGATTGGCGATGCTAGGAGCAAAGGTCGTCGCGATAGATTTCTCGTCGGCGGCGCTTGGGCGCACAACCGCCACCGCGAAAATGGCTGAGGCGCAAGTGGCCGTCGCGCAGGCAGATGCTCGTTCGCTTCCCTTCCCGAGCAGTTCGTTTGATCTGGTTTACCATCAGGGTTTTCTCGAGCATTTTCCCGACCCCGCTGCGCTGCTCTCGGAGCAAGTGCGAGTGCTCCGACCTCAAGGTTACTTACTCGTTGATGTTCCCCAACGGTACAATCTGTACACGATATATAAACACTGGCTAATTCGGAGGCAGCGCTGGCCGTATGGAGGATGGGAACGTGAATTCAGTTGGGTCGAGTTGAAGCAACTCTTGCAAGCGGCAGGTCTTGATATAGTTGATGCTTATGGACGTGGTTACTATCCGCGGCCACTTGCCATGCTGCGTAATGCCGGCGCGAAACTGCCGAGATCGAAACAGGCGTTTGTCGGTTTCGCGCGACTGTACGAGGGGCTTTGGCGCAGGTTTGAAGAGAGTCATTTAGCTCTCTACCTGCTACAGTGTATCGGAATCCTTGCGCGCAAACGAGAGCGCTAGTTGCGAATCTTATATTTGTCTGCATGGCGGCCTTTCCCCACTAACAACGGATCAAAGTTGCGAGTAGCTCATCTGCTGCGCACCCTGGCAGAACGTCATGAAGTCTCCCTTCTGACGTTTAGCTTTGGAGATGCCAAGAACGACGCGCAAGAAGAGCGGCGCTCAATTCCTGTAAGGGCTGAGTTGATCCACGCAAATCCCTTCTTGCGCACAGGTCTTCGCCACACTGCTCGTCACCTGTTTGTCGAGCCCAGTGTAAACACCCCGATTAGAACCATGACCGACGCCGTTCGACGGGCGCAAGAGCAGTGTTCGTTTGACGCAGTGATCGCCTCAACCACCGTCATGGCGCGTTATGCGCTGGAGCATGCGCACGGCTCCGCGCGCGTCCTGGAGGAACACAACTCCATGACGCGGTGGGCATACGAGCATTACCAGCACGGCCGGGACGGGCCGCAACGGCTCCGCCGCTGGATAAGCTGGCAAAAGAGCCGCGTGTACGAAGCGCGATTATTCCCCCGGTTCGACCTGGTGACAATGGTGTCGGAGCAGGATCGCGCAGCGACGCTTCAGATGCTGCCCGGTTATCACGGCCCGGTTGAGGTCGCACCCAACGGCGTAGACTGTACCGCAAATCAGTTTACGCGAGAGGGACGCAAACCGGATACGCTTATTTACAATGGCGCGTTGACCTACTCTGCCAACTACGACGCTGTGCGCTGGTTTATAGACGAGATTTATCCTCGCATCAGGACCGCGCGTCCCAATGCCTCCCTCACCATCACTGGCGCAACGCAGGGCGTCGACCTGAGCCGACTCAAAGTCGATCCAAGTATTACGCTAACAGGATACGTCCCTGATGTCCGCGTGCCCGTCTCCGACGCGATGCTCTGTGTGGCGCCAATTCGGGATGGCGGAGGCACGCGCCTGAAAATTCTTGAAGCGATGGCCCTTGGTGCGCCGGTCGTTGCGACGTCGAAAGGAGCTGAAGGACTCAACGTTGTCGATGGAGAACATCTGCTGCTCGCAGATTCCCCGGAGAAGTTCGCGGCAAGTGTGGTGACGCTTCTCGCTAACTCTGCGCTGCGCGACCATCTTGCGCGCAATGCGCGACGCCTTGTCGAGGCGCAGTACGACTGGCGCGAAATTGGCGCGCGGTTTACCGGCCTGGTGGAATCAGTTGTAGCTGCGCGCAAGGGACGGCTCGTATGATCGCCGGCCTGCGGCAACTATCGGCGCGACGAGATTTCACGTCGCTGGCCCTCGTCAGCAGCGTGCTTGCGCTGGCCGCGATCCTGGGCGCAACGGCGTCCCTGCGCTGGTTAGTGCTGCTTACTGGCCTGGTTGCGCTGGTAATCCTGCTGCTCAGGCCGCAGGCCGGTCTTCCATTGCTGATCATAGTGTGCCTGGTCGGGCCAGTCTCGTTCGCCACTGGCACAGACGTCCGGCTCAATCCAGCATCGCTGCTGACCCCCGCCTTGCTTGGGTTGTGGGCGCTGACGGTGCTCATCTCGCCGAATCGGCCCCTTGCAACCTCTCGCGTGTTCGCGCCTTTAGGCCTCTTCCTGGTCGAGTTATTCCTTGCGCTGCTGATTGGCATGGCGACGTGGAGTCCCAATGTGCCGCGCGCAGGCAACTTCACGCTCGTGCAACTTGCGCAGTGGGCGCTCTTTGTCTTTTGCGCCGGCGCCATGTGGCTGGGCGCCAACCTGAACCGGACGATTCGCGCCTGGCGCATCAGCTACTGGACGTTTCTAATCATCGGTGGCGCGCTTGCGTTGCTGACCATCCTGCCCGGGCCAGGGACACTTGTTGCCCGCATTAGCGCACTCGCGTTGACCCGGTCCCCGTTCTGGGTGCTGCTGGCTGGACTTGCCGCGGGGCAGTTGCTCTTCAACCGCCAACTGCCCCCGATCGCGCGCGCATGGCTCGCGCTTGCGCTACTATCGACATTGGTTTTCGCCTTCATTGCGCAGCGGGAAAGCATCTCAACCTGGTTGGGTGTGGCTGTCACGCTGGCCGCTCTTGTCTGGCAGCGTTTCCGACGATTGCGATGGCTCGCCGTTGGCGGGCTCGTTCTGCTCCTCGCGCTTGGCCTGCTCTTCCCCGCTGTTTATAACTTCGCGGGCGGTGACCAGGAAGCGCGCTCGAGCGGTGAGTCACGGGTCGTGCTGTCGCAGCGGGTCATTGAAGAGACCATGCGCAACCCGCTCACCGGCCTGGGACCTGCTGCCTATCGTCCCTACGCCAAAGTGCGCCCGCTGCCCTTCTATAACGCCTACTGGCTGGATCCGCAAGTTTCCGCGCATAACAATTATGTCGATCTCTTTGCCCACGGCGGCATCATTGCGCTGGCGCTGTTCTTCTGGTTTGTGGTGGAATTCGCCCGCCTCGGCGTCCGCCTGCGGCCCCACTACCCCGACGGTTTTGCCGGCGGATTGCTCGCTGGCGTGCTGGCCGTCGGCGCAGGGTGCCTCGTCATAATGGCTCTTGCTGACTGGATTCTGCCATTTGTCTACAACATCGGGTTCGACGGCTTTCCGGCGGCGGTGCTGGTTTGGCTGTTCGCAGGCAGTCTCGTGACCCTGGAACATCTGGCGAGGAGCGCGCCGCGTGGAGTTTAAGAACTCCGAAGCGATCAGCGTGGGGCCAGCGGAACCGGTGACATTCTGTTGCCCGGTCTGCAAGGGAACGCTGAAGGAAGCGGACGGGGCGCTGTCATGCGCGTCCTGCGGCGCGCGCTGGCCCGTCTCCGACGGCATCCCTTGCTTCCTCACTACAGGTGAATTGCCCGAGTATCAACTGAGTGCGGATATGGCTGGGCTTGTGCGGCAAGCGCGGGCGCTGGGCTGGCGTCTGGCGCTTGAAGAACATTTGGGGCAGGCTGGCAAACGCCGCGCATACGCGCAGGAGTACGTGTCGAGTGAGGCGCGGGCTGACTTTCGCTTTCTCATGCAGCTACCAGAACAACCCACCGTGCTCGACATTGGCAGCGGGTGGGGTAATATCGCTGTAGCATTTGCGCGGCAGGCGCGCCAGGTCTTTGCCATTGATACAACGTTGCCAAGCTTGCAGTTCGTCCAGGAACGCGCGGCTCAAGAGGGACTAACAAACGTCCTTCCTGCGGTGGGTGACGCTGTAACCCTGCCGCTGCTTGATGGTTGCTGCGATGCAGTCTTGATGGTGGGCGTGCTAGAGTGGGTCGCCTGGGGCCGCATCGGAATGCTGCCCGAGCAGGCGCAACAGGCCGCGCTCAACGAAGCATATCGCGTGCTCAAACCGGGGGGACAACTGTATGTTGGGATTGAAAATCGTTACAGCATAAAAAGCTTTCTGGGTTTCAGAGAGCCTCACACGAGCCTGCGCTTCATCAGCTTACTGCCGCGCAGCCTTGCGCAATGGTATTCTCACGCTGCGAGGCGGCGTCCCTTCCGCGAGTATACTTACTCGGAGGCAGAACTGACGCGGAGGTTACGGGATGCCGGATTCGTCAGAGTCGAACGCTACTACCCGCTCCCCAGCTATCAGAATTTCCGCTACATCGCCCCCTTCGACGACCTGAATCTCCTGCGCTATCTTGTTACGCGCCTGCAGGGACACGGACGGTTCACCGGCGCGTTCGGGTGGGCCATCCGTCTTGGGGTTGAGCTCCGCCTTCACCGCGCGTTAGCGCCTTGCTTTGCGTTTCTGGCTGCCAAAGAACTGTGATCGACTTTCTTCTCGCTTCGGTGCGCAGGCATTGGGAGGAGTTGGGGCTTAAAGTTAGGCCCCCGGCAGAGTATCGATGCTTTTTGCAGAGCCGGCGGCGCGTCATTGTCTTCCTCTTCGATGCCCGCAACTGCCGAGTGCCGGTGGCTATCGCAAAAATCAGCCGGGATCGCCGGCAAAACAATGCGCTCGAAGATTCGGTGCGGAAACTGCAGGCGGTCCGGCGCCAGCTCGCAAATAGCGACTTGTTGCTCACGTTGCCACGGGTTGCGCTGCTTGATCCCGTATCAGGCTGCAGCGCGGCGATGGAGAGTTGCGTGCCGGGAAATCCTATGAGCCTTAGCGCCGGGCCCTTAACTCGCCTCACAGCGCACCAGCGGAATTTTGCCGCGTGGCGCGACTGGCTCCTTCAGTTCCAACTCGCCACATACCAAGGTTCTAGTACGCTTGCGAAGCTTTCGCGGGCTGAATGCTTCGCCCAAGACCAATTGCGCAACTCTCATACAGAGCATCAGGAGGAGCGCGTTCCCTTGAGTTGGCGGTTCGGTGACGCGCATTATAGCAACATCCTGCTGCAGGGAGGCCGCGTCAGTGGGATAGTAGATTGGGAGGGTGCTAAGCCAGAACAGTGGGTCTTGAACGATTGGTTGCAGTTTGTATTCCAGTACATGGTAGAGCTAGCGGGCGTAAGAAAACGTAGTGCGCAGCGAAACAGTCTGGCGCGTGAGGTGCTGACCGCCATGTCGGGAATACCCCTCACGCGGTTGGACGAGATGGCTCTGTGCGAAACCGAAAAGTTTATCGGTGCCTGGAGACTAGACCGCCAACTTCTGCCAACTTATGTCGCTCACTTTGCCCGTGAATTATACTGGCCGGACGGCAAAAACAATCTGCTTAGCGAGATCGATAGTGCTGGACCAAGCGATGTCTCGTGATATCACTTACGAGTGCGCAACAGACCTTCTGCCTGACACTAGCCGCTCAGATCGTCTCAATTCGCGCCTGCCGTTAACCTTCTGGGTCATCATGGTCGTCGCAATCCTTCTCCGGCTCATCGTAGCCGCAGTGATGAACGATCGTATCGAAGCGCTGCCCGGCATCCAGGATCAAATTTCCTACCAGACGCTTGCTGAGCGAATCATGGGCGGGTTTGGATTCTCGTTTGACCGCGGCTGGTATCCGTTCACGCCCGCCGATACGCCCACAGCACATTGGTCCTTTGCCTACCCGCTATACCTTACCGTCATCTACTCGGTGGCAGGTCCGCATCCCTTCATTGCGCGCGTGAGTCAGGCTGTCCTGACGGGCGGGTTGTTGGTATGGCTGACTTATCGACTTGGCTCCCGCTTGTTTGATCGGCGCGTTGGCCTCGTTGCTGGAGCATGGGCGGCGTTCTATCCGTATTTCATCTATTACTCAGCCGCCCTCATGACCGAGGCATTCTACATCGTTGGCATGCTGGCGGTTGTCGACCTGTTTCTGCGATTTCGCGAGCACCCGTCATGGCGCTGCGCCTTGGCGCTCGGCGTAGTGATGGGCTTGACAACGCTACTCAGGCAGACCATATTGCCCCTCGCGCCGCTGTTCTTGCTCCTGGTTGCGTGGGAGCGCCGACGCCAGTTGCCCTGGCGCGCGCTTCTCGCCGCAGTGATCGCGCTTGCGGTTGTCATCCTACCGTTTACGATACGAAATGTTTGCGTCTATGGCCGCTTCTTGCTTCTCAACTCCAACGCAGGATACGCCCTATGGGCGGCCAACCATCCTTCGCAAGGCGCCTACTGGCAACCCAAGCTGGAGAGCGCTATCGTCGCTATTCCAAGCGAGTGGCTCTCAGGCAACGAAGCCTCGATGGATCGCCTGTTAACCCAAGACGCGCTTCGGATCATGCTGTCCGATCCTCTGCGGACGTTAGCATTAGCGGGCAGCAAGGCGATGGAGCAGTTCAAGTTCTGGCCGGACCCGTCTACGCCTCTCCTGAGCAATCTGACTCGCATCCTGTCGTTCGGCCTTGCGCTCCCGTTCATGATCGCGGGCCTTTGGCTGAGCAGAAAGAATTGGCGCGTCCTGCTCCCGCTCTATCTTGTTTTCATCTTCTATAACCTTATATTTCTGCTATCATGGCCTTCCGCCCGTTATCGCCTTGCGTCCGATGCCCTTGCGTTGCTCTTTGCCGCCTACGCGCTGGTGGCCTGGCTGCGTCGAATACCGAGCGCCGAGCGTGTTATGTCGAAACTAACCTGAGCATGCGCGTTCTCTGTCTGCTGGATTCTCCCCTGCGCCCCGGTGATCGATGGCTTTGGAACTACCTGCCCGAGGCGAGGGATCAAGTACGCTTCATGGTGGCGCAAAGCGGCGGAACCTTCTCCGCCAGGCCAATCGGGCGGTTGCGTCGATATGCCCACTACTACCAGACGGGGCGTATGGCCGCAGAAGTCGCGGCGCAAGACAACTACGATATCGTTGTGGCGTGGGAGAACAAGAACGGCCTGCCCTTACTGCTGGCCCGCTGGCTCAATAGACACAATGCGCCTCCCGCCGTCCTGCTCACCTTTGCGCTAAAACCTGCCTTGGAAGAGTTCAGGGGGGCAGTGAAACCCTGGCTCCATTACAACGCCTACTTTACTGCTCCGTCACAGTGGGAGGCTCAATCGGCAAGAAAAGAGTTCGGCCTGTCGACGCGCCAAATGTCAGTGTGTTATCTGGGAGGATACGACGTTCTGGCGCACGTGCGGGCGTCGCGTATCTCGGACGACCCCTCAATAAACGCGCCGTTCTTTTCTGGCGGAATAACTGGGCGCGACTATCAGACCTTGTGGACCGCGTTTGAAGGCGCACCCGTAAGGTGTATCGTTAATGCGCCAGGAGCGCTCACCAACCGCTTGCCGCAGGCTAAGAATATCGAAGCGCATGAGCTACTTCCGGCCGATCAGTATTTTCGTCAACTGATGGCTTCCAGGGCCGTCATCCTGCCCTTGGTTCCGCGGGAGTATGCGGCAGGGCTCTCGGTCGCGCTAAATGCGATGTCAGCGGGACGTCCCGTCATATGCACCAATACGCCAGTGTTGACCGAGTACGTAACAGATGGCGTGACAGGACTGCTCGTGCCTCCCAACGATCCGAACAAGCTGCGCGACGCAATAATGTGGATGGCGCGCAATCCGCAGGAAGCAGAGGCAATGGGACAAGCAGCGCGCCGCTGCTACCTCGAACGTTTCACATTCGAGCAATTCGCCGTGCGTATCCATCAACGGTTGGAAGAAGTGGCAGGCGGTGGGTAAGTCAGTGCGTTCGGGGCTGTCGTTAACGGAACAGCCTGTTCTCTCCGTCGCAATTGTCAGTTGGAACACCAACCGCCTGTTGCGCGCATGCTTATCCTCATTGAGCAGCCACTCGCCGGGAGCGGAGATCATCGTTGTGGATAACGCCTCCGCCGATGGCAGCGTTGAAATGGTACAGGAGCAATTCCCCAGCGTACGACTACTTCCGAATCCCGAGAATCTGGGTTTTGCGCGGGCAAGCAACCAGGCGATCGAGTTGTCGCGTGGTAGATATGTCTGCCTTCTGAACAGCGACACTGAAGTTTGTCCGGGGGCGCTCGAAACCCTTGTCGCCTTCATGGACGCGCACCCGCGCGCAGGCGCATGTGGGCCTCGCTTGCTGAACGCAGACGGCTCGCTCCAACCCTCGGCGCACCCGATGCTGACACCCGAGCGCGAGCTTTGGCGTCTCCTTTTCCTGGAAGGCGTTCGACCGCGCGCAACCTATCCGATGAACAAATGGGGTGTTGCTGCGGCGCGACTGGCCGAAGCGATCAAGGGCGCATGCCTCCTGCTGCGTCGCGCGGCGCTTGACCAAGTTGGCCTGCTGGACGAATCGTACTTCATGTACACTGAGGAAGTGGACCTCTGTTACCGGTTAACGCAAGCCGGGTGGCAATTATGGTGGGTGCCGCAGGCCGAGGTCGTCCACCACGGCGAAGCTAGTTCGCGGCAGGCTAGAGAGGAGATGTATCTGCAGCTCTATCGAAGCAAAACGCAGTTCTTTCGCAAGTTCGGCGGAGAGAAGCAAGCCAGGCGTTTCAAGCATTACGTACGGCTGGTTTACGCCCCGCGCTGGTTGGCCGCCGCGGTGACAGCCCCATTCTTGCCGCGCATGGCTACGCGGGCGCGGACGTTTCGCAGTCTGCTTGCGGAAATCGGGTCGGCGTGAAAGACACGCACCTCTTATGCGTCACCATCTGAATGCGCGCCCCCACTGACGCAGTTCGCCTCTATAACCAATTACTCGGGCGACGCGAAAACATAATCCCATGACCACCTACGCCCTCCTCTCCCCCACCTTCGGCATGCGCCAGTACACCGCCCACCTCGCGGCGCGAGCTCGCCGCGAGCTCGGGCAAGAGGTCCGCGTCGTCACCACTTCCGCTGCGCCGCTCGACCGCTATAGCTCGGACGTGGAGATAATCACGCCCGTCAACTGCCGCACGACGGGCTTCGCGCGTGATGGCATGGACGTTGCCGGCTACCGTGCCGCGCTCGCTGCGCTTCTCGACGCGGCCGGCGGCGGTCCGGTCCACTTTACCGGCGTTCACCTCTGGAACGTTGCGCTCGTCCGCCAGTTGCTCGCCCGCGGCATCCCGGTCGTCCACACCCTCCACGACCTCGCGCCCCACTCCGACGTGCGCCGCGGCGCGCTGATCCGCCTCTGGAACCGCCTGCTCATCACCTCTGGCGCAACGATCCTGGTCCACGGCGAATGCTACCGTCGCGAACTGCTCGACCGCGGCGTGTCGGTCGACCGCGTCCGGTTTGCCCCCTTGACCCACGGCTTCTGGACCCCAAACGCCGAACTCGCCCAGCCATCAGGTTTTTCGCCCGCAAACCCCGTAAAAAGTGACAACCCCCTCGTTCTATTCTTCGGACGCGTCGAACGCTACAAGGGCGCAGATACGCTCATCGAGGCGTGGCGGCTCGCGCAGGAGCGGGGACTGACGCGCGGCACGCTGGTCGTTGCTGGCCGCGTCGCCCCGGGCGTAACCCTTCCGCCCCTGCCCCCCGCCGCGGAATTGCGCGACCGCCGTGTCGACGATGCAGAAGCGCGCGACTTGTTCGCGCAGGCCGCGCTCCTCGTCCTGCCTTACCGCGACGCAACCCAGTCCGCGCTGATCGCCGCGGCCGCGGCCTTCGGCGTGCCCAGCCTCGTTACGGCGACCGGCGCGCTTCCCGAATACGTGGCGCACGGCAACACTGGTTGGGTCGTTCCGCCCGGCGATCCCTCTGCGCTTGCGGATGCGCTGATCGCCGCGCTCTCAGATCAAGCCCGGCTCCTGCGAGTAGGACAGGCGGCGCAGGAGCGGCGTCTCGCCATGCTGGAGAGTGAGTTGCAGGCGCTCGCCGCGCTCTATGCGGTCGCGCCATCCCCTGCGATTCGCGCTCAATCGGCATCGGCGCCCGATGCGTCGGGAGAATACGTCCATGTCCAACGTTGAGATGATCCCTGAGCAGGAGGGTCTTCGCGCCGCGCACGTCGCACCTGTCCAGCGCATCCGGCTGCGCGGCCTCGGCCTGCGCATGTCGGAACGGCTGCTCCTCCTCGCCAGCGCGGACGCGTTCCTCATGATCGGCAGCCTCGCGCTCGCGATCCGCACGCGCACCGAATGGCTCGACCAGCCCGGCTCCTTCTTCATCCTCTGGCGCTGGTGGGTCTCGCTGATCATCGTCTGGTGGGTGATGGCGCAGTTATGGGACGCGTACAGCCTCTCGCGCGCGGCCAGCGCGCCCCACAGCATGCTCGCCGCAGGCGCGGCAGCCGTCATGGCCGCGCTCGCCTATCAGATGGTCCCGGTCCTGACGCCGCCCCTCGGCTCGCGCGGGCTGACCCTCCTCTTCACCCTGCTGGCGGTCAGTTCGGTGGCCGTATGGCGCGGCCTGTACGCAGTGCTCTTCTCGCAGCCCGCGTTCGAGACGCGCGCGCTTGTCTTTGGCGCGGGCGCATCGGGCGCGGCTCTGGCCCATGCGCTCCAGAGCGCGCGCGTCACCTCGTCCCCCAATCCCTACCACGGCACCGGTTACCGTGTCGTGGGCTTCGTCGACGACGATCCCAACAAGCTGAGCTTCGGCGCGCTCGCCGGCGCGCCCATCCTCGGCGCCAGCGCAGACATCGAACGGCTGGCGCGCGAGGTCCGCGCGGACGAGGTCGTGCTCGCCATCACCCACCGTCACACTATTACCCAGGCCGCATTTGACGCGCTCCTGGCGTGTCGGGAGCACGGACTGCGCGTGACCACGATGGAATCGGTGTACGAGCGCGTGTTGGGTCGGGTGCCGGTCGAGCACCTGGGCCGCAACATCGCAGCTGCGCTCCCCGTCGAGGAGCGCGGCGCGACCGAGCGGCTGTACTGGGCGTTCAAGCGCGCCGCGGACGTGGCCGGCGCGCTGATCGCGCTGGTCCCGCTGGGACTTCTGATCCCCTTCGTGGCGCTGGCGGACGCGCTCGGCAACCGCGGGCCGCTCTTCTACACCCAGACGCGCGTTGGAAAAGCCGGACAGCCCTTCCGCGTCTACAAGTTCCGCACCATGCGCCCCGACGCGGAGGCCGCGACGGGCGCGGTGTGGGCGCAGGCGGGCGATGGGCGCATCCCGCGCGTCGGGCGGCTCCTCCGCCGGACGCGCCTCGACGAGCTGCCGCAGGCGCTCAACGTGTTGCGCGGGGAGATGAGCTTCATCGGCCCGCGGCCCGAGCGGCCGGAGTTCGTCGAGCAACTTGCCGAAGTTATTCCGTTCTACAAAGCCCGCCACGCAGTCAAGCCGGGACTGACCGGCTGGGCGCAGGTGCGGTTCGGCTACGGCAGTTCGGTCGAGCACGCGCGCGTCAAGCTGGAATACGACCTGTACTACGTGCGCCATGCGGGGTTCTACCTGGACGCGCTCATCGCGCTGAAGACCGCGGCCGTCATCTTCAAGTTGCAGGGGCGCTGACGGTTGGCGTTACGCCGCGCGCGCGTGCTCTATCTCACCCACGCCCTGCCCTACCCGATGGACGCAGGCCCCAAGGTGCGGCAGTATCACATGCTGCGCCACCTCGCCGGCCGGCACGATGTGACACTCGTCGCATTCGCGCGGCGGGACGACGCGCCGGCCGCGGTCGACCATCTGCGGGGGTTGGGCGTCACCATACAGACGGCGCCCCTGCCGCGCTCCCCGCTTGGCAACATGCGCGCCGGACTGAAGGGCCTTGTGACAGGGTTGCCGATGGTGGTCGCGCGTGACGAATCCTCAGCAATGACGCAGTTACTACACGAATTGTCGGCGCAACCATTCGACATCGTTCACGCCGACCAGCTATCAATGGCCCGGTACGGCCTTCGCGCCGCCTCCCTCGCGCCGTCTTCCAGGCGTCCGGCAACCATCCTCGACGAGCATAACGCCATCTACCTGTTGACCGAGCGCATGGCGCGCGACGAAACCCGCGCGCTGCGCCGCGCCTTCATCTCCCGCGAAGCGCGCGCCTTCCGGGAATATGAGGCGACGATGCTGCGGGCGTATAATGCGGTGCTGGCCGTGACCGAGCAGGATCGCCTCGCGCTGCTCGCGCTCCTGCCTGAGGCAGATCGCGCTGCGCTGGCGCAGAAACTCACCGTCGCGCCCATCTGCGTCGACCCGGACGAACTATCCGTCGTGCCGCGGCAAAGCAGCGGGCCGCCGACCATCCTGCACCTGGGCACCATGTTCTGGCCGCCCAACGTCCACGGCGTCCTGTGGTTTGGCCGCGAGGTCTTTCCCCTCGTGCGGCAGGCCGTCCCTGACGCTCGCTTCGTGATCGTCGGCAAGAATCCGCCGGAAGAGGTGCGCAGCCTGGCCGCCGATCCGCAGATCGCGGTCACGGGTTACGTAGCCGACCCCACGCCCTACCTCGCGGCGGCCGATGCCTTTATCGTTCCGCTGGCCGCGGGCGGCGGTATGCGCGTCAAGATCGTCGAGGCGTGGGCGCGCGGATTGCCCGTCATGTCGACCGTCACCGGCGCGGAGGGAATCGCGGCAACAGACGGCTGCGACATCCTCCTCACGCGCGATGGCGATGCGGCGGGGTTTGCGGCCGTCGTGGTTCGCGCGCTGACCGACCCTGCGCTCAACGCGCGGCTGCGCGCAGCGGGCCGCGCGACTGTCGAAGCGCGCTACAGTTGGCGGGCCGTGTACCGCAAAATCGACTCGGTGTACGAGGAACTGCTCGGATAATGCCTGATCTCTCAACCAGTTGTCCCTATCTCGGCCTCGCGGCTGAGCCTACTGTTATGCGAAATCAGCCGGACGCCGCGCACCGGTGCTATGCGCAAGAGCCTCCGGATGAACCCGAAGTGTCTTACCAGGGCCAGTTCTGCCTGGCAGCGCAACACGGCGCATGCCCCTACTACGCGCGGGCGCAGCGCGAGCGCGTGCCGCCGCCCGAACCGCATAGCCGCGCCCTGCCCCCGCGCAAGTCGCGCCGCGTGCCCGCCTGGCTGACTGCCCTCGCATGGATCGGCGTAATCGCGCTCCTGGCGTTGGCCGCAGTCGTCTACCTGCGCGACTCCGGTGTCCTGCTGGCGCGCATCCCCGGCATCTCGCGCCTCCTCGCGGCCTCTCCCGCGCCGCCCTCGCCCACCGCCACACTAACGCCCGCCGCGTCGCCAACATTCGCGCCGACCTCCACCCCGGCCAGCCAGCCGCTCGTCGCCACCCGGCCGGTTTACAACTCCCCGACGCCGGAGGCAGGCGGACGCATCATCGCGCTCTCCCCGCGCGCCGGTGACGCAGGCTGGTGGACGGGCGGAGAGGCGCGCGGCAACCATCTTGGCGACTCTTTTCTTTACAGTGGCTATGCGAATGGACAGGCATTTATCGCTGCCATGCGCTTCGACCTGACCGCCCTGCCCCGCGGCGCAGCTTTGCGCGCGGCGCAACTGCGCCTGACCGGGCTGAAGGACGACCGGTTCGATCCAAACGCGGGCGGGACATGGTCCGTTCAACTGCTCGCCGAGACCGCGCTGCCCGATTTCGCCGCGGCCGACTTCCAGGCGTTGCTCAACGCGCCCGCATCCGTCACGCTCTTCCCCACCTTCTTCCCCGCAGACCTGGACGCGGGTGAGATCAACGTCGCAGAGCTGGACGCGGCCGGCCGCGCTTGGCTGGAGAAGCAGATCGCCGACGGCGCGACCGCCGTCATTGCGCGCATCACCGGCCCCACGCGCGGGGAAACCCTCTTTGCCTGGGACAGCGGTTCGGGGCCAGCCACCGTCGGCGAGGGACCGGAATTTGTGATTGCCTTCGGTCCTGCCCCCGCGACCGCCCCTCCGCTGCCCACCGAAGCGGTCATCGTCGCCACCGACACGCCCACGCCCGCGAACGCGCTCACCGCGGAGGCGTATGCGCTCGACGCGACGGCAACCGTCGCCGCGCTCGGCGGTACGTCCCCCGCTCAGGCGTTCCGCTTCGTCACCCCCACGCCCACCGCGGCGAACATCGCCACCGTGCAAGCGCGCGCGCTGCTGCGCGGGGATACGCCCGTCGTCGCGCATACGCCGACTCCCGCCACCTCGGCCACTGCTGAAGTCCTCCGCCTGATTGCCACCGCGGAGGCGTTCCTGACAGGTACGCCGACCCCGCTGCCGTCGACTTATGTCACCCCCGTGATCATCACCCCCACCCCCGCGCCGCAGAACGTGCTCACCGCGGTCGTCCAGGCGTGGACCGCAACCGCAGAGGCGCCAGGAGCGCGCGCCGCGGTGCCGTTGCCGCCCAACGCCATCATCGCAACTGTCACGCCGCCGCTCTTCGTGATAGTGGACACGCCAACGCCGGCTAACGAAGGCACCGCAACGGCCCAGGCCGACTATGCGACGGCGGTTGCGGTGCTTACCGGCACCTTCACGCCGTTCCCCTACAACGCCGTGACCGCGACGCCGACCCTCTCTCTGACCGCCGCGTCTAATAAAGCGAAAACGACGGCGACTTTCACCCCCGCGCCCCCAAAGGGCAAGCCCGCGCCGACACCCACCCGGCCGCCGCTCATCTCCTGCCCCGACAAACGCGTCCAGATTACCGCGCCAAAGCCGGGCCAGGCCGTGGGCGGAGAGTTCGACTTGCGGGGAACCGCGACCCACGAGCAGTTCGCCGCTTACGTGATCGAGTGGGCGAAGGGCGCGCTGCCGCGGCAGGGGTATGAGGAAGCGTTCCGCAGCGACAACCAGGTGACGGACGGTCCGCTCGGCACGTTTGTCATCTCCGAGATGCCTTCCGGCGTCTACACCATCTCTCTGCGCGTGCTCGTCTCCTCCGGCCAGGCGCCCGCAGCGTGTCGCGTTGTGGTGCAGGTGAAAAATCCCTGATGGCGAGCTCCCGTTACCCCGTCCCGGCCAGACGCGCGCGCGTGGAGGAAGCCATCCTGCGCTCGCGTTTCATCACGACGGCCGCGCCGGTGACGAACGTCGACGAGGCGAAGGCGTTCATTGCGGAGATTCGCGCGGAGTTCCCCGACGCGACGCACAACTGCTACGCGTTTGCGGCCGGGCCACCCGGCTCAACTGCAATGGCGGGCATGAGCGACGATGGCGAGCCGTCGGGCACTGCGGGCAGGCCGATGCTGGCCGTGGTGCTCGGCAGCGGCATCGGCGACCTCGCGGTCGTCGTGACGCGCTATTTCGGCGGGACGAAGCTCGGCACGGGCGGCCTCGTGCGCGCGTACAGCGGCGGTGTCAAGGCAGTGCTCGAAGTTTTGCCCGTGCGCGAGAAGGTGACGTATACAACGGTGCTCGCCAGCGGCCCCTACTCCTGCGTGACACCGGTCGAGCGCCTGCTGCCAGACCACGAAGCGACGATCCTCAACCGCGACTTTGCCGCGGACGTGACGTGGCAGATTCAGGTCCCCGAAGAGAAGGCCGCTGGCCTCGTCGCGGCGCTCGTGGAGCTCAGTCATGGCGCAATCGAGGTTGTGCTATAATGCTCGCCGTTGAAGCCCGGGAGGTTGCCCCCCGACGCTGACCGCCAGGGCTGCCAAACGCGAGTTAAGGAGTTCTGCCCTGTGCGCCCGTCGCTGCTACGTCTGTTATCCATCGCGTTCATCATTGTCCTCATTCTGAGCGGCTGCGCCCCGGGTGCAGCACCCGAACGCGTGACACCCGCCGTGCCCGCCACGGCTGCCCCCTCGCCCGAACCCCTGCAAACCGTCGCCCCCGCGCCCGCCGATACTGCGGCCGCGCAGCCTGCGCCCACCGAACCCCCCTCGCCCTCGCCCACCGGCACGGCCGCGCCGACCCCTACGCCCGCCCCTAAACCAGACCGCAAGCATCTCGGCGTGTCCGTTGCAGATGCCGCGCCGCTTGCCGCGCTCGGGCCGCTACTGCGCGAACTGAACGCCGCGGGGCTGACCTCTGAGCAGGTGCTGCAGGACGCGGACATCGAGTTGACTGCCGGCGCAGTCGGCGCGGCAATGTGGGAGCGCATCTTTACGCCGGTCGACCGCATGTCTTCAGTGCTAGACAGCATTACGTTGGCCGAGGTCAAGGGCGCGTGGACCGGTTCGGCGCAGACGCCGAACTTCACGAACATCTACGTTGCTGAGGAATATATCCCCGAACTTGCCGCCGTCCTCGGTCAGCCGGGCGCAAACGTCAAGCCGGTCGCGGCGGACGGCGTGGAAGCTGCGGTGTGGGGCGATAAAATGGGGCTGGGCATCGTGCCGTTCGACCAGTTGCGCGTCAAGCTGCGCGCGATCAAGCTGGACGGCGCGTCGCCCGTCGATAACCGCTTCCTCGAGGCGGACTGGCCTCTGACAAGCCGCGCTGCGCTAACCGCAAGGACCCCGCGCGGCGAGGAGGCGCTGGCAAAGCTCGGCAGCGTCGCGCTCACTAACCGCGAGCCGAATAAGATGACCGTCCTCGTAATGACGGGCGTCACGGCCATCGCGCGCAACTCCGCGGTCGCCATCGAGCGCGCGGGCGACTACGGCTTCCTCGCGCGGCAGGTTGGCCCGGAGCTGGCCGCGGCCGACATCACGGTCATCAGCAACGAGATCCCCTTCCAGCCGGGTTGCGTGCCAAACAACACGCTCAACAACCTCCTGCTTTGCTCCAAGCCGGAATACTGGGAGAACCTCGCGCTGTCCGGGGTGGACGCCATCGGCCTGACCGGCAACCACATGAACGACTTCGGCTACGATAACTTCCGCTGGACGCTGAACTTCTATAAGGAGAAAGGCGTTCCTTATTACGCGGGCGGCTTGAACGACGAGGAGGCGCGCAAGCCGCTGATTCTGGAGCAGAACGGCAACCGGCTCGGCTTCGTCGGCGCGAATAGCTGGGGGCCGCTGGCCTACTGGAACGGCAACGGCGAGGAAGTGAGCGCGTGGGCCGGGCCGGATCATCCTGGCGCGGCGAAGTTCGACCTGCCCACCATGCAGGCGGACATCCAGGCGCTGCGGCCGCAGGTGGAGCTGCTCTTCGGCGAAGTGCAGCACACCGAGTTCAACGAGCAGGGCGATTACCAGACGGAGCCGATCCCGCAGCAGGAGATCGACTTCCGCGGCATGATCGACGCGGGCGCGGACGTGGTGACGGGCGTCATGGCCCATGCGCCGCAGGCCGTCGAGACGCGCAACGGCAAGTTGATCCTGTACGGCCTGGGCAACCTGTATTTCGACCAGACGTGGAGCTGGCCGACGCGCACCGGCCTGGTCGCCCGGCACACCATTTATGACGGAAAACTGATCAACACAGAGCTGTTGGTCACAGTTATTGAGAAGAATTTCCAGCTCCGCTGGGCCACGCCTGCAGAGCGGATACAAGTGCTGAATAGCGTGTTTGACGTGAGCCGGTGGAATTAATGGTTCGTAGTGCGCGCTTTAGCGCGCCGGGCGCTGAAGCGCCTACTACGAACCTTAGCGGCGAAGGGAAGTTGACGTGCTGAAGCGATTTTTGACGGCGCAGGAAGAGGAACTGCTCAAGGCCGAGCGGCGGACGCTGACGAGCCTGCGCGGGCCGCTGGCGAGCCTGGACGCGGCGCCGGAGGACTTGCAGGTGCTCGACCGCTCGCTGCTCCAACTGGACGAGTTGTTCCTGCTGGTCATCGTCGGCGAGTTCAATTCGGGCAAGACCGCGTTCATTAACGCGCTGCTCGGCGAACGGTTCCTCACCGAAGGCGTCACCCCCACCACCGCGGCCATCCACGTCATCCGCTACGGCGACGAGCCGCAGATCCTCCCCGGCGCGGCCACCCCCTACGGGCCCGGCGACCGTGACATCGTCGTCGTCAACTACCCGGTCGAGTGGCTGCGCGACATCAACATCGTCGACACGCCCGGCACGAACGCGGTCATCCGCAAGCACGAGCAAATCACCAGCGAGTTCGTCCCGCGCGCGGACCTCATCCTCTTCGTCACCTCCGCGGACCGCCCCTTCACCGAGAGCGAGCGCCAGTTTATTGAGCGCATCCGCGATTGGGGCAAGAAGGTCGTGTTCGTCGTCAACAAGATCGACATCCACGAGGCCGAAGACCTCGGCGACGTGCTCGGCTTTGTGAGGGACAACGCCGCAAAGCTGTTGGGTCGGGAGCCGACTGTCTTCGGCGTGTCGAGCCGCCAGGCGCGGCAGGCGAAAACCTCCGCGGACGCGGACGAACGCACGCGCCTGTGGGCCGCCAGCCGCTTTGAGGCGCTGGAACGCTACATCCTCGACACGCTGGACGAGAAGGAGCGGCTGCGGCTGAAGCTGGCGAATCCGCTGGGCGTGGCGCAGAGGCTCGTGGAGAAGTACATCGGCGTGGCCGAGGCGCGCCGCGAGCTGCTCAAGGACGATGTCAAGACGGTCCGCACCATCGAGTCGCAACTTGGCGCGTACGAGGGCGACATGCGCCGCGAGTTCAAATATCACCTGAGCCACGTCGACAACGTGCTCTACGGCATGGCGCAGCGCGGGGACAACTTCTTCGACGAGACGATCCGCATCCAGCGCATCCTCGACCTGATGAACGCGGACCGCATCCGCGGCATGTTCGAGCGCGAGGTCATCGCGGACACGCCCGCGCAAGTGGAGGCGCAGACGCGCGACCTGATCGACTGGATGGTCGACCAGGATTACCGGCAGTGGCAGTCGGTGATGGAATACCTGAACAAGCGCATCGCGCGGCACGAGGGCGCGATTGTCGGGCAGGTGGGCGGCGCGTTCGAGGTGAACCGGCAGGAGTTGATTCAGTCGGTCGGGCGGGCTGCGCGCGACGTCGTGGCGACCTACGACCACGCGGCCGAGGCGCGCGAGCTGGGCGACTCGGTGCAGCGCGCGGTCGCGCAGACTGCGCTGGTCGAGGTGAGCGCGGTCGGGCTCGGCGCAATCCTCGTCAAGGTGCTCGCCGCGACGCTGGCCGACGTCACCGGCGTGCTCGCTGCGGGCGCAATCGCCGCGCTTGGCTTCTACATCATCCCGAACAAGCGCCGCCGCGCCAAGCTGGACTTGCAGGACAAGATCAACGAGCTGCGCGAGAAGCTGGCGACCGCGCTCACGTCGCAGTTCGACGTCCAGTTAGACCGCTCGCTCAGGAGCATCCGCGAGGCGATGCGCCCCTACACGCGCTTTGTGGAGACGCAGCAGGTGTCGCTGGCGGAGACGGAGAAGGCGCTGCGCGGCGCGAAGGACGAGTTGCAGGGGCTGGCCGCGCGCGTGAATTCGCTCTAGCCGCCGCAAATCGCGACGAGTATGGCAGATGGAAGAACCCCGGTTTCTGGGACGAAACCGGGGTTCTTGTTTGTCGTCGCGCTACCAGCGCATTACCGGACCCAGCGGTAGCGGATGTACGGCTGGAAGTTGTTCGGGTACGGAATGGTCTTCTCCTTCCGAACCATCTTGATGCACGGCACCCACGTCCACCCCCCGAACGGGAGTTTCTGCTTGCACCGCGTCGAGTTCGGCTCGTCGTAGACGATGCGCTCCCACCGCTTGTACGTCGCCATCCCCGCGCTCACCTCAAGGCGCCCTTTGCGCAGGTTGCGACCTTGCGTGTGGAACGCATCGAGAATCAGCCGCTCGATATCCGCCTGCAGGATCTCAGGCGCGGTGCGCTTGATCTTGTTCAACTGGACCTGCAACTGGTCATTGAACGCAGCTTTGATCAGGGCGTAATTCCCCGACTTCGCTCCGACCACGATGCTGCCGGCCACCTTTGCGTAGTCCGCCTCGTTGATCAGGTCGCCGTACACGACCGTCCACCCGCCCGATGCCAGGTTGGCCCGCACCTCGTTGCGATTCGTCTCCTCGGCAAACGCTTGCAGCGGGACAATCGCGAACAACATCACTGCCATCAACATCAGGATCCACTTCCGACGGTTCATAGGTCACGCTCCTCCCCGGTGGTGTCGAGCGCTTGTGCGCTCCTGCTTCTATGGTTGCCGCGACCTGTCAGAATCTGTCACCCCCTTGCGAACGAACTGCGCGAGATGCGCGCGCAGCCGCGGCGGAAGATGGTATAATCCCGGCGAGTTATGTGGCCGCCGATAGCAGGAGCCGAATGGACAAGCGCAGCAACGGGCAGTGGGTGCGGGAACTGCGGGGCGTGGCCGGCGCTGAGGCGCAACGCGATGCGCATCACGCGCTCGCGGGCTACCTCTACGTGGTCATCTACAACTACTTAAGCATGCGGCAGGGGCAGGTGGCGGCGCTGGCCTGCTTCGGGGCCGAGGAAGTCGCGGCGCTGGGGCAGGACTTTGTCCAGGACACGCTGGAGCGGCTGGCGCGCGACCGGTTCGCGCTGCTCGACCAGTACCGCGGGGAGGGGAGCTTCACGGGCTGGGCCGCGCAGGTGGCGCGCAGCGTGGCCGCGCAGGAGTTGCGCAAGGCGTACTGGCAGCGCCGCGCGCCGCTCGGTGACGGTGAAGCGAGCGATGAGGACAGCGAGGGCCGGTTCGCGCCGGAACTGCCCGACCTCGCGCGCGACCGCGATCCGGCGGGCAGCGCGCAGCTCGACCAGGCGCGACGGCTGCTGGCTGACTGCCTCATGGCGCTGTCGGAGCGCTACCGAACCGTAGCGTACAACTGCCTGGGGGAGGGCGTCGCGGCGGATCAAGTGGCGCGCCACCTCGACACCACGCCGAACGCGATCTACCTGATCATCCAGCGCGCCAAACGGCAACTGCGACAGTGCCTCGAAGGCGCGGGCGTCGACAAGACGCTGCTGGCGGTGTTCGCGTGAGCGGCGACAGGATGCGACCGCGCGACGCATCTTCTATCGAGAGGTCTCTGCGATGAACGATCCGTTAGCGCGGCTGGCGCGACTGCTGCTGGAGAGCGACGAGGGCGCGACGCCGTTCTGCCGCGCGTGCGAGAACGACCTGGCCGCATACGTCGAGGCAGAGTTGGCCGGTGACGACGCCGCGGCCCGCTTCCCCGCGGCAGCCGCGCATCTTGCGTCCTGCGCGTCCTGCGCCGCGGCATACGCCGAACTGCGCAGCCTGTTCGCCGCAGAGCAAGCCGGCGCGTTCGAGCAGCCGCCCGTTCCCCTTGCCATCGACTACGGCTATCTCGAACGTCACACACCCATCGTCGAAGAGGCGCCCGCCGTCGAGGCGCCCAAACCGTGGCGTCTGGACGAACTGGGCCGTCTCCTCATCCAGTTCTCCGTCGACCTTCTGGCGCGGCTCGCCCCGTCTCCCGCGTTGCAGCCGAGTTACCTCAAGGGCGCAACCGCGGGACTCACCTATTCGCTGACCGGCGAAATCCCCGACCTCGACGCGACGGTGCGCGTGACGCCGTCGCGAGGGGACGCGTCCTCCGTTACGGTGACGGTCGAGGTCGACGTGCCGAGCCGGGACGGCTGGCCGAATCTCGGCGGTACGGTGGTGCGGCTGCTGCGCGGGGGAGAAGAGCTCGACTCGCAGGAGACGGACGCCTTCGGCCGCGCGGTGTTCGAGCGCGTGCCGATGGAGGCGTTGGCGGAACTGGTAGTTGAAATACAGGCCGCGCGCGCGACCTGACGGGTTCTGGAAAACCGTCAGGTCTGCCCCGTTGCGATGAGGATGAACGGCGCCCAGTAGAACGGGTCGGGGAAGGCGCGGCGGATGTTCAGTTGAGCCTGTTGGAGCGCGGCAGCCGCGGGCAGTCCGGCCATCAGCCCGCGGTAAAGCTCGGCCATGAGCAGGCGCGTCGACCGCTCGTCGACCTGCCAGAGGGTGACGATCACCCCGGCCGCGCCCGCCGCCAAAAAAGCCCGCGCGAGGCCCATCAGCTCATCTCCGCGGCGGACTTTGCTGCGTCCGCTCTCGCACGCGCTGAGCGTGACCAACTCGCTCGTCAGCCGCACGGCGGTGAGCGCATCGCGCGCGGTCAGCCACTCGTCCGGCCCGATGAGCAAGGCCGACGCCAGAGGCGCGTCCGGGTCGAACTCGCCGTGGCACGAGATGTGCAGCCAGCGCGCGCTGATCGGCTCGCCGGTCAGATGAGAGAGCTTGCCGGTCGGTCCCAGAAGGGCGCGTCCGCGCGTCAGCTGCGCCACTTCCGCGGCTTCGTCCTCGGCGTAGCGCAGCGGGTGGACCTGCCCGCCGTTGTATCCGATGGCGAGGCAAGCAGGCCGACTCTCGCCACTGGCAGGCGACGCGCGCTGTCGGGGCGCAGCGAAGAGCGCGGTTGCGCTCAGGCCGAAGATCAGCTCGGGGCCGCCCTCCCGCAACAGCGTCTCGCCATCAGGTGCGAGCAGGGCGGCGAACGGCACGCTATGCAGCGGGCCATGCGGCAGGATCAACAGGCGACGGCGCCCCCGCAGCGCGGGGGCAACCGGCCCGAGGAGGTGATCGTACAGGCGGCGGCGGACGCGGTCGTCGAGGAACGGGTTCGGCGCGCCGGCCGGCCCTGCGGCTGTCGCGAGGTCTGCGGGCGAAAGATCGAGCGCCAGCGCATCGAGCGAGGCGCGCGTGACCGCAAAGAGCAGCGTCCGGGGCGGCGGGAAACGGTAGCGCGAGGTTGCCGCCCGGCGCGGCTCGCGGCGCTCGGTCAGGCCGGTCGTGAAGTAGCACAGCAGCAGGTCGCCCGCGGCCAGCCGCGATTGAATCTCGCGCAGCGGCTGCGGCTGCGCGGCCTGCGCGGAGCCGGGGTCGACATCGTCAAGGGTCAGCAGATCGAGCGTGGCGCGGGCGCGGCTGCGCTCGGCAAGGTCGAAGGCCAGCGCAGGTAGCCCGCACTCAAGCGCCAGCAGGACTGCGTGCGCGAAGGTGTTTGCGACCGTGGCGAAGAATCCGGCCCGGCCCTCGGCGGAGCTCACGCCCGCGCGCAGGGCTTCGAGCTTGTCGAGGGCTTGCAGGTAGCCGTCGAGCGACTCGCCTGCCCGTCCCTGCGCCGCGGCCAAACCTGCAAGGCTGACCAGCGAGAACGCCTCATGGTACGCGTCGCCGCATTCGGCATGGGTGCGCAGCGCAGTCGTGTAGGCGGCTGCCGCGTCGTCGTAGCGCGCGGGGCCGAGTTGCTCGTAGACCTGGCCGAGGTTGTCGTAGGAGATCGCCGCGCGGCAAGGGTATCCGAGCTCGCGGCAAATCGCCTGGTGCTGTTCGTACGCGGTGATGGCAGCCTGCCACTGGCCCGCGTAGTTCTGGAGGTTGCCGAGCGTGTTCCAGGCGTACGCGGCGAGGCTGCGCCGCTCGCGCGTGTCGGACAGCGCATCGAGCGCGGCAAGCGCATTGTGGCAATAGGCGACCCCGTCGGCCAGTTCGCGTCGGCCGTACGCGCCAGCCGCATGGCCGCTGCTGACCGCGATCGCCATGTTCGTCCACGCGGAGGCCACGTCGATGGGCTTGTTGAGTCCGTCCAGCGCATCCAGCGCCGCGCGGCACGCGTCGATGCACTCGTCCCAGCGGTCGAGGTAGCCGCAGGTGACGCCCAGCGCGAGACGGGCGCGCGCGTCGAGCAGGCGGTCGCAGCCCTCGTTCGCCGCCAGCGCAGCGCGGAAGCAGCGCTCGCCCGCCGCCCAGTCGCGCGTCTGCTCGTTGGCGAGGATGCCTTCAAAGAGCAGCGCCCATGCGCCAGCCGCGGACTCGACCGGCGCGCGGGCGCGCAATGCCGCCGCGATGGACTCGCAGGCCGCGAGGCGGTCCGCTCGCAGCCCGGACGTGTCGTTGTACGCGGTGTAGAATGCTTCGACCAGCTCCGCGGAGCCTGGCGCTTCGCTCATAACTGCCGGCAATTGTCGCAATGAACGGTGCGAATAGCAAGTCGCGTCAGGAGGGACAGCATGGCGCAGGAAGATCGACCTTACGGCGGGCGGATCAAGGTGTTGGCAGACGGTTCCGTGATGTGGGACGTGCAGAATCGTTTCTTTCCCACCCAGCGCGATACGGACGGCCAAATCGAGTACGCGATCCGCGTCGTCACGCGGGAGCGCAACGTCATCGCGTCCGCCGACGGCAAGTGCATTGTGACCGTTACGGACCCACCCACGGGTCATCTGGCGTTTCTGATCGTGTCGGGGTATGACACGCTGCCCCTTCCGCCGGACGCGGCTGCGGTCGGCAGGAGCTACTTCATTACCGCCGACTGGTCTCCACGCGGCGAACAGGAGACCCGCTTGCCAGAGTACAAGGTTGTTCTGTCGTTCGACGACTACGATCTGGAACACGCAGGCTTATCCCGCAATACGGATGCGACCGCGCTCGAGCTGTGCCACCTCGTATACCATCGCGTGCCCGCCCACCACGGGATTCCCGTCGCCTCGGGCGGGGTTTCGCCGCAGTTCGTGTTGCCCGGCGAGTCGCCCATCGGGACGGGCGATGTGTGGGAAGTCACCTGGGACAGCGTCAAGGATCTGGGGGACGCGGCGACGCCGGCTGCGCGGAACCTGGGCCCCAAAATCGGAGGCGCGCGCTCACTGGTTGCGCGCGGGTTCACCTCGCCGGAGACGGTTCAGTTGATGCTGCACGGGAACACCCATCATCCATAGGGGCGCACATACCCGTATGAGCTTTCGCCTGCGCCTCGTCAGCGACTCCGACCTGCCCGACCTGCAACGCATCTACGACGCGTCGCCGGAGGTGTTCCGGCGGCTGCTGCGCGCGCCTGCCGCGCCTGACCAGGCTGCGCGTGATTTCGTCGATGCGCTTCAGTCGCCGGGCCGCTTTCAGTTCGCCGTGCTGTACGATGACCCCGTCACCGCAGGTGACGCCCTCATCGGCCTGGCCGACTGCAAGCTGTCGGACGAGGAAGAGGGGGTGGCGCGCATCGGGATGATCCTGCTCGCGCCCCCCTTCGACGATCCCGACATCATGGCGCTGGCCGTCCGTGTGCTGGAGCGGTGGCTGGCTGCGGAGTATGGCGTGACGCGGGTTGAAGTCGGCGCGCTGGCGCATGCGCCGGTCGAAATCGCCTTCTGGGAGGCGCAGGGCTACGCCTTGACCGGCGCGCAGCACCGCCGCGATCTGCCCGGCTATGCGCCGCGCTTCCTGGTGCTGGCGAAGGATTTGCGAGCGCCTTAACAGGATTACAGGATTTTCCAGGATTAGCAGGATAGATCGTCGCCCACGTTCATCCTGAGAATCCTGAAGAATCCTGTAATCCTGTAAAGCCCGTTTGCGTCAGGCGGGAGCCGTCTCAAGGCATTACCAGCACGTATGCTGAGCGTCGAATGTTGTCGCCCTCCAGCGCGTCCCGCGCGCCGATGAGGGTGGCGTACGCGTAGAAGTTGACCTTGCCGAGCGACGCATCCGCCGCGGTGAAGGTGTAGTCGATGGCGACGTTGACGGGGCGAGCGTTGCGGCTTCCCGGAACGAACTGCGTGACCGCGCCCACCCAGTCCCACCCGTACTCGTTGCTGCGATAGAAGTCCACCTGCACCGTTTCGTCGTAGCGGAGGTTCTTGACCCCGACGCTAATCTGGCGCGTCTGACCCACCATTGCGGCGCGAGGGGTGTCGATCCCCGTCAGCGCCACCTCATGGGTGCGCACCGCGATGACCTTCGAGGCCGTTGCGGAACGCCCGTCAACCGCCGAGCAGAAGATCGTCACGGTGTAATCGCCATCGGCTGCGTACTGATGCGTCGGCCAGGGACCCTCAGCCGTCGTTCCATCCCCAAAGTCCCACTGCGACTGGTTCGCGGGCGCCCAGATCGGATCCTGACAACCGGTCTGGAACTGGATCACGTCGAGCGCGGAGGGGTCTTCCGGGCCGTAGAAGAAGTCCGCGGTCATCGGCGGGGCTACTTCGAGCGAGAAGGTGATCGGCCCGCCGTGAGGTTCGACGTTGCCCACCTGGAAGTAATAGGTGACGCCCTGCTCCGCGCGAAAGGCGACCGGCGCGCCGCCGGAGTGCATCCAGCAGCCGTGGGCGGTGAGACTACCCCATTCGCCGCTGTAGACTGCCAGGAACTGCGGGCCGTAATACGTCGACCAGGTGATGGAGGCGTAGAGGCTGTCAGTGGCCGTGGGCGTGTAAGCGTACCAAACGCTCTCTGCGGCAACGAGGCCCGGCGCGCAGGGAGGGGCGGGTTCACCCGCCTGCGACGTTGCGCCGGTCAGATCGACCGTGTCGCTGTAAGGCAGGGCGTCCACCAGTGAGGCAGCGGCGAAGTCGTCGTTGGGCGCGCTGAGGTGGCGTCCGCAGCAGTCGCGAGGGACAAAAGCAGGATAACCACGACCGCAAGCGCCAGACGCAGGCGCTCGGCTCGATTCACGCGCGTCATTGTCGCACCTCCGTTTTTATCCTGTCAAAGGGTGAGGCCGCTGGCCGCCTCAAGTTGGATTGTACCAGAAGGCGCAGATGTTGTCAACGACTTGAATTGACTCGGGTGCGGTTCACGATTTCGCGCGAAATCCGGTTTTGCCCCGGTCGCTCGTTAACCGTAACAAAACCGAATCAGACCGCGAAAAACGGAAAATGTTACGGATCATCGCAA
>CAZPTI010000009.1:0-45803 GCA_964588925.1 uncultured Anaerolineales bacterium
CGCTCATGTCCTCCATCTCGACGTCCGTCCTCCTCTTGTTTGTGAAACCCCTTTTCAATCTCCCAAAAACGATTTGACAACCTCACCCTTCTGTGCGATACTCCCCGCAGCCTGACAACAGCCACTCGGTTCCACAGCACTAGCCGGGCAAACGGTCCACGCCCTCCGGTCACCCCTTAGTTCGAGCGCACCAGGGCCACTCTCGCAGCCGCAACGCGGTCGGCGCGAACCACGTTCGCGCGCGTCCACGACCGGCCGCGCCCGTTGTCAGGCAGTTACGCATCGACCCTGTCTCACAATGTCGTAGGAGTCGTACGTATGCCCGAACATCTGATCCTCGAAATGAAGGGCATCAGCAAGTCCTTTCCGGGCGTCAAAGTTTTCGAGGACTTCAATTTTGACCTGCGCCGCGGCGAAATTCACTGCATTTGCGGTGAGAACGGCGCGGGCAAGTCCACGCTCATCAAGATGCTTTCGGGCGCGTACACGCCCGACCGCGGCGCGATCCTGTTCGACGGCCGGCCGGTCTCGCTGACGCCGCATTCCGCGATGCAGTTCGGCATCCAGACGATCTACCAGGAGCACACCCTCTTTCCGCTGCTGGATGTGACGGAGAACCTGTTCACGGGCAAGGAGTTGACGAAGGGAATTGTTCTCTCGCGTGCGGCGATGGTGGCGAAGGCACGCGAGGTGATGGCGTATCTGCACTCGACCATCCAGCCCGGCGACGTCGTGGGCCGGCTGGGGAGCGGCGGGCAGAAGACCGTCGAAATCGCCAAGGCGCTCATTCAGGAATCGAAGGTCATCATCCTCGACGAGCCGACTGCCTCGTTCAGCCAGACGGAGATCGAGCACCTGTTGAGCGTGGTGCGCAAGCTGGCGGCGAACGGCATCAGCATCATCTACATTTCCCACCACCTGGACGAAGTTTTCAAGATCGCGGACCGCGTGACGGTGATCCGCGACGGGCGCAAGATCAACACCTACGACGCAAAGCACCTCACCGAGCAAATGCTGATCCGCGACATGGTCGGCCGCGATGTGTCCGCGTTCTACCGCCGCGCGCCGGCGGAAATCGGCGGGGTGATGTTCGAGGCGCGCGGGGTCAGCGGGAACGGCGTGCAGAACGCCTCGCTGCGGGTGCGCCGGGGCGAGTTGCTCGGCATCGCGGGCATGGTCGGCTCGGGGCGGACGGAACTGGCCGAGCTGCTGTTCGGCGTAAAGCGCGCCACATCCGGCGAGTTCTTCGTCAAGGGCAGGCCGGTCACGATGCGCTCGCCGCTCACCGCCATCCTGCATAAGATGTGCTTTATCACCGAAGACCGGCAGTCCACCGGCCTCTTCCTCATGCACAGCCTCGACCGCAACATCCCGATTGCCGCGTACACCCAGAGCAAATCGCCGCTGGCGCTGCCCGCGGAGGACGTCGCGCTCTCGCGCAGCTACGTCGACACGCTGCGCATCGCCACGCCGAGCGTCTTTCAGAAGGCCATGTTCCTCTCCGGCGGCAACCAGCAGAAGGTGGTGCTCGCGAAGTGGTTTGCCACGCATGCCGACATTTTCATCTTTGACGAGCCGACGCGCGGCATCGACGTCGGCGCGAAGGAAGAAATCTACAAGGTGATGGTGAACCTGCTCCAGCAGGGCAAGGCCATCATCATGGTCTCGTCCGACATGCCCGAACTCATCTCCATGAGCGACCGCGTAATGGTCATGCGCGCGGGGCGGATTGTGGCCGAAGTGCAGAAGCCGGACATTAACGAGGAAAACATCCTCAAGTATTCCATCGGAGGGAGCGCGCAATGACGCTAAACACCCGTTTGCAGCGCGCGGCGAAGGGCGAAAACACGTCGATCCTGGCCGTGCTCGTGTTCATCATCGTCGCGGTCTTTTTCGTCGAGTTGATCGGCGTGCGCGACGGGCAGCTCGCCAAGGTGGCGTTCGTCAAGCCGATGAACATCGCTAACGTGCTCCTTCAGATCAGCACGACCGGCATCCTCGCGATTTCGATGACCCTCATCATGATCTCCGGCGGCATCGACCTCTCCGTCGGGCAGATGATGTGCTTTATCGGCACGCTGATGGCCGCGCTGCTCCGCCGATACGGGTTCAGCGAGCCGGCCATGATGCTGACCGGCGTCGCAGTCGCCATCTTCTTCCAACTGGTGATGGGCTTCATCATCTCGCGCACGAAGCTGGAGCCGTTCATCGTCTCGCTCGGCTTTATGACCATCTACAAGGGCTTCACGTACCTCATCACGAACGGCAGCGAAATCACGATCACGGGCAAGTTCACCTGGATCGGCCAGACCTACGTCCAGTTCTCCGACAGCTTCAAGGTCGGGCTGCCCGTGTTCCTGCTGCTGTTCCTGACCATCGTGATGTGGCTGGTGCTCAAGTACACCAAGTTTGGCCGGCGCGTGTACGCGGTGGGCGGCAACGAGAACGCGGCCTACCTCGCGGGCATCAATGTCAAGAACTTCAAGCTGCTGCTCTACGGGCTGAACGGCCTGTTTGTCGCCATTGCCACGATGGCGCTCATGTCGCGCACCGGCGTCGGCGGCCCGCTCATGGGCGAGGGCAAGGAGATCGACGTGATCGCGGCCGTGGTGGTCGGCGGCACCGCGCTGAGCGGCGGCAGGGGCAACCTGTGGGGCACTTTCATCGGCGTGCTGCTGCTCGGCTGCATCTCCAACGCGCTCAACATCCTGGGCGTCAGCCCCCACTGGCAGTACATCATGCGCGGCGCGCTGATCGTCGGCGCCGTGCTCCTCAGCTATCTCAGCAGCCAGCGCGCGTCGTCCGTGTCGCTCGACCGGGCGCCCGAACCGGCTGCCCAACCAACGCCGCGCGCGTCCGCCTGAGACGCGCGAATCCAAAAGGAGGGTGTTCCTGGTGAACAAGTGGTTCTCTTTCGTCCTGCTCGTTGTCATGGTCGTCTCCCTCGTGGCCTGCAACGCGCCCGCTCCGGCCGCATCGACTCCCGCGGCCCAACAGCCTGCGGCGGAACAACCTGCCGCCGAACAGCCGGCCGCGGCCGATCCGGTCAAAGGCAAGACCATCGGCTTCATCAACGCCGGCCCCGACGACTACTACGCCCAGTTCGGCAAGACGCTGAAGGCCGTCGCCGAGTCCTACGGCATGAACGTCGTCGAAGTGAACTCCGACTACAAGCCTGAGAAGGAACTGGCGAACGTCCAGGACCTCGTGGCGCGCGGCGTGGACGCCATCGCGGTCATCACCGCGGGCGCGGCGGGCAGCGCGGCCTCCATCAAGGCCGCCTACGACGCCAAAGTGCCGATCTTCTTCATCGCCGGCAAGCCGGAAGTGATGGAAGGCACCGACCTGACCGGCCACGTCACCGACAACTTCGTCATCCTCGGCTACGAGGTGGGCAAGTGGGTCGCGCAGAACCATCCGGGCAAGCCGTGCGTGCAGATCCCCGGTTTCCTCGGCCAGGGGACCGCGGAAGGCCAGATCGTCGGCTTCAACATGGCGCTGACCGAAGCGGGCCAGCCGGAGTGCAAGGTGCTCAAGAGCGCCGAGTGGCAGTCAGACAAGGCCATCCCGATCACGCAGGACCTCATCGCGTCGGGCGAGCCGTTCGATGTCATGTACGCGGCCAACGGCGAGACCGCCCGCGGCGTGCTCCAGGTGTTCAACGAGCTGAACGTCAAGGACAAGGTGATCGTCACGGTCAACGGCAAGGAAGAGGAGTGGGGGTGGATCAAGGAAGGCAAGGAAGCGGCCTCCATCCCGAACCCGCCGAGCCTGAACGCGGACCTGTGCGTGCAGCAGATCGTGCGCTACTTCAAGGGCGAGCCGTTCGAGAAGTACTTGCAGATCAAGCCCTTTGCGGTGATTACGAAGGACAACCTCGGCGAGGCGATCCCGTGGAACACCGAGAACTACATGAAGGGCCGCGCGGCGAACCAGTTCAAGTATGACCTGGCGTACTACGAAGAGCAGTACAAGGCGAACAAGCAGACGTTCGCCGACTTCGACGCGAAGCTGGCTGAGTACATGAAGACCGCGCAGTAATGCGCTGCAACCAGCGGCCAGTGAAGTAAGGAACGAAGAAACCCGGTTTCTAGCAGAAGCCGGGTTTCTGTTACAATGACCCCCCATGAACGCCATCACCGACACCCTCGTCCTCATCAAAGGCGCCGGCGACCTCGCTTCCGGCGTGGCCGCGCGGCTGTTCCGCTGCGGCTTCCCCGTTGTGATGACCGAGCTGCCCCACCCGCTGATGGTCCGCCGCACCGTCTCGTTCGGCGAGGCCGTGTACGACGGCGAGGTCGTTGTGGAGGGGATCATCGCGCGGCTGGTCGACGACATCCCGGCGGCGCGGCTGGCGCTGGACGCGCGCGTCATCCCCGTGCTGGTCGACCCCCATGCCGCTTCCGTCCGCGAGCTCGCGCCTGCGGTGCTGATCGACGCGATCATGGCGAAGCGCAACACCGGCACGACGATACAGGATGCGCCGCGCGTCATTGCGCTCGGACCGGGCTTTACCGCAGGCGTGGATTGCCATGCGGTCATCGAGACGAACCGCGGGCACTGCCTGGGCCGCGTCATCACCGCAGGCAGCGCGGAGCCGGATACGGGCCGGCCGGGCCTGGTGGGCGGGAAGACGGACGAGCGCATCCTGCGCGCGCCGGCGGACGGGCCGGTCGAGGGGCTGGCGGAGATCGGCGAGCGCGTGGAGTTGGGGCAGGTCGTCGCGCGGGTGAACGGGTGCGAGACGCGGGCGGGGACGGCGGGGGTGCTGCGCGGGCTGGTGCGGCCGGGCGCGTGGGTGCCCGCGGGCGAGAAGATCGGCGACGTCGACCCCCGCGCGGAGCCAGAGCACTGCTATCTGATTTCGGATAAGGCGCTGGCGATTGCCGGCGGCGTGTTGGAGGCGATACTGCGCCTGAGCCTGTAGTTTCGCAGTCGACGCGCGACCTCGCGCGACCGTCTTCAAACTTCTAAAGGTAGCCGATGTTCCAGCATTTCGCGTCGCCAGCAACCGACGGCTGCGACCACCATGAACATCGAACGCTCGGCTCGCTTCCTGTTGCCTTCACAGCGCTCGTTTTCCTCAGTCTGGTGATCCTCGTCGCAACGCTGCGCTTCCCGACCCTCTTCCGCTCCGAACTGAGCGCGGACGACAGCCTGCTCCTCATCGAAGGCCGCGCGCTCATGCGTGGCGCGACACCCTATGCCGACGTCTGGGATCATCATCCGCCTGGTCCCGCGGCGCTGTTCGGCCTGCTGACCGGGCCGCTCGGCTATTCGTATGTCGCCCTGCGCTGGCTGACCATCGCGGCCATCGTAGCGGAGTGTTTCCTCCTCTACCTGATCGGCGCGCGGCTGGCTGCGCCGTCGCGGCTGGCAGGGTGCATTGCTGCCATCATCTACGGCGTGTACTCAATGACGAACGGCGGCTGGTCCTCGGATCGCGTCTACTTCGCTGCGCCGCTGGCCGCTGTCGCGATCTACCTGGCCGTGCGCCAGTCGCCGGAAGCGCACGCGCGGGGCGAGCAGCTCGGGCGAGGCGCCCTGCTGACCATCGGCGCGCTCCTTGCGCTCAACATGCAGTTCAAATACACGCTGCCGGCCGAGTTCGCGCCGGTCTTCGGCCTCACGCTCCTGGCTGCGTGGCGCGCGCGGCGGGTGGGGCGCACGCCGCGCGGTCGGATTCTGGCCGAGTTGGCCGGCGCTGGCGCCTTGCTATTTGGGACTGCGGTGGCGCTCCATGCGCTCCTCGTCGTCTACTTTGCGTCTCGCGGCGCGCTCTCCGAGTGGGTTTACGCTGTTTTCGTCGCGCCGCGCATCTATGCGGCAACCACGCCCTTTGGCCTTTCAACCGTCGCGCGCAAGCTGGTAATCCAGTTCCAGACGAATACGCTCGTCTGGGCCGGGCTCCTGGCTGCGGTCCTGCATAGCCTGTTTGGGCGTCCGCTCACGCCGCAGCAGAAGCGCGCATATTTCGTCGCGGGGACCTGGTTCATCTTCCCGCTCCTCGCGGTCCTGCTGGCCCGCCGGGTGGACGCGCATCACTTTCTCCAGGTGCTGCCGGGCTTAAGCATGATCACCGGGCTGGCGATCGCGCACCTGCTCGACGCGCGCGGGGCGGCGGAAACGAGGGAAGGCGCGCCGGGTCGCGCGCTGCTGACCCTCCTGATCCTCGCGGGCGCGCTTTACCCGCTTGCGTTCACTCAGACGGCGAAGAGCGCGAAGATCGTCGCAGACCGCACCAGCGACGGCGCGTGGCCGCGCGACCCCGACCTCGCCATTGCCGGCTGGCTCAACCGCCATAGCGCGCCGCAAGAGAGCCTTTACGTGGTCGACTACAGCCCCGTGCTGTACACGCTGGTGGACCGCCCCCTGCCCACGCGCTACCTGTTCCCGGCCCATCTCATCGACAGTTGGTATGCGCCCGTAATCGGCAAAGATCAGGTCGTCTTGCTGAATGAGACGCTGGCCCGGCGGCCCGCGTGGATCGTCCGCCAGAACCCGCCCAACCGGGAGTTCACCAACCGCGAGGTCGAGCAGCGCCTCAGCGCGCACCTGGCGGCGAACTACCGGCTCGCGCAGACGTTTGCGGCCGTTGAGTCGAGCAGCGAGCGGGCAGTGCGCGTGGAGGTTTACCGGCGACAGTGAGGGAGGTGGGCAAGGGCGTTGCTGTGTAGCTCATCCTGCATACGCAAAGATGCTCGCCCGTGACGCGGAACTCCCGGCCTTCCTGCGAATGCTCAGAAGGTCGGGAGTGTACGATAGCTAAGGTTGTCTGCTTCTCCGCTTTACTTCACCAACGCCTTGTTCAGGAAGTCCACCACCACCTGGACGTTCTCAGCCGCCTCGAACGCGCTCCCGCCATGCCCCGCGCCTTCCAGCAGCGTAATGCTCATCTTGTCCGCGCTGTTCTTCCCCACCAGCGCATCATGGAGCAACTGGCTCTGGCCGGGCGGCACGTTGCAGTCCTCCGACCCCCGCTGAATCAGGTACGGCGGCTCGTTGCCGTCGATGTAGGTGATCGGGTTCATCACCTTGACTTTCTCCGGCACCGTTTGGATCGGCGCGCCTACCAGCTTCGACTCCGGCGAATCGGCTGCGTCATGCGTGACGGGGCAGGACGTGCCGGTGAACTGCGCGTCCATCTGCAGGAAGTCAATCGGGCCGAACCAGTCGACGATGGCCTGGACGCAACTTGACACCCCGGCGTTGCCAAGCGCCGCGCCCTCAATGCTCTCCACCCCGCACGATGCGCCAAGCAGGGCAACGAGGTTGCCGCCGGCGGACTGGCCGAAGGCCGCGAAGCGGTCAGGGTCGAGCTTGTACTGCGCCGCGTTTGCGCGGAGGAAGCGCGTGGCAGCCTTCACGTCTTCAACCTGCGCGGGCGCCAGCGCCTCCCCACTGAGCCGGTAGTTGACGCTTGCCACCGCATAGCCTGCGGCCAGCAACTGATCCGCCAGCGCCGGGTTAGACTTGTCACCCATCATAAACCCGCCGCCGTGAACGTTGATGACGAGGGGGAACGGCCCCTCTCCCGCGGGCAGGTAAACGTCAAGCGTCTGCGTGGGCGAGAGGGTTGCGTAGGCAACATCCTTGAAGGCGGGAGTGGCCTGCACCTGCGTCATGCCGCCCGTGGGGCCTTTGCCCCCGGGCATCACGCCTGCGGCGGTTGGGCCGGGTTGCGCAGCCGGCGCGGCAGTCGCTGCGGGGGCAACAGTCGGCGCGATTGCGGCAGGCGCGGCGCATCCGGCTGCGAAGACCACGGCGACTAACGCAAAACTGACGACTTGAGCGAACCTGCGAAGAGACCGAATGGACATGATAAACTCCTCTGGTGTGATTCCTCGGGGCGCACCGCCCTGACGACCGAGAGTATGCGCCGCGAATGTCAAGGGATTCTCAAGCGAGACTGTGAAGATTGTGAGGATCGCGAGAGTGCGTTGACAATGTCTTGAGATTCGCGCGATACAATAACGGTGGAGGCGCACCATGACGCAACGGGTCCTTGTGGTCGACGATGACCGCTCCATCGTTAAAGTGCTGCGCGGCTATCTGGAGCAGGCGGGCTATCAGGTGCTGACTGCGGGCGACGGCGAAACTGCGCTCCACATCTTGCGCCGCGACCGGCCCGACCTCCTCCTGCTCGACCTGATGATGCCGGGCCGCGACGGTTGGGACGTCACGCGCGTCGTCCGCGCCGACCCGGTGCTGGCGCCGCTGCCGATTATCATGCTCACCGCGCGCATCGAAGACACCGACAAGATCGTGGGGCTGGAACTGGGCGCGGATGACTACGTCACCAAGCCGTTCAACGCGCGCGAGGTGGTGGCGCGGGTGAACGCGCTGCTCCGCCGCACGCGGCTTGACCGCCTGCCCGGCGCAGGCCCACGCGTGCTCGTCCACGGCGGCCTCCGCCTCGACCTCGACGCGCGGACGCTGCTGGCGGACGACCAGCGCGTCGAGCTAACGCGCACGGAGTTCAGCCTTCTCGAAGCCCTGATGAGCCATCCCGGCTTCACGCTGGCGCGCGACGAGTTGCTGGAGAAGGCAATGGGGTACGCGTACGAAGGGCTGGGCCGCGCGCTCGATACGCACATCCGCAATCTGCGGCGCAAGATCGAGCCGGACCCGGAGAACCCGCGCTACATACAGACTGTGTATGGGATCGGTTACCGGCTGACGGGAGGCGAGCAATGAGGCGGCTGTGGGTCAGGCTGGCCGTGATGATCAGCGGGACGCTCTTTCTGGTGTTCTTCATGCAGTTCGCGTCGATCATGCTGTCGCCCGCGCCAGGCGGCGCAGGGCCGGACCGCCCCGGTGAGAGCCGCGCGGCCATCGCAAGCCGGCTGGTCGATTTCATGCTGCTCTCGGCAGTGGTCGGGGTGGGCGGCGGGGTGCTGATCGGCTGGGTGGTGAGCTCGCCGGTTAATGAGCTGGCGCGGGTCGCGCGCCGGGTCGGCGGGGGCGATCTGACTGCGCGCATGCGGCCGCGCGGCAGCCAGGAGATGGTCGAGTTGGCCCGCGCATTCAACCGCATGGCCGACGACCTCCAGGCAAGCCAGGCCGCGCGGGCCGACCTGATGGCCGATGTGTCGCATGAGTTGCGCACGCCGCTGACCGTGTTGGAGGGCAACCTGCGCGCCGCGCTCGACCGCGTGTACCCGCTCGACGATGCCGAGCTGGCGAACCTGTACGGCCAGACGCGGCACCTGATCCGCATCGTCAACGATCTGCGGGAGCTGTCGCTGGCCGAGGCGCGCGAGTTGCCGATGCAGCCGGCTGAAGTGGATGTGCCCGGGTTGATTATGGAGACGCTACAGGCGGTCGAGCCGCTGGCCGCGGAGAAGGACATCACGCTGACGGGGCACGCGGACGCGCTCCCGCCCCTCCTCGCGGACCCCAACCGGCTGCGGCAGGTGCTGTTTAACCTGCTCACGAATGCGCTGCGCCATGCGCCCACCGGAGGGAGCGTGACCGTGACCGCCACCGCTGCCGAAGAGGGCGTGCGGGTGGCCGTGGCCGACAACGGCGACGGTCTCACCCCCGAGGAGCTGGCTTCGGCCTTCGACCGCTTCTACCGCGCGGATAAGTCCCGCAGCCGAGAAACCGGCGGGACCGGGCTTGGCCTGGCAATTGTCAAGGCAATCGCCGAGGCGCACGGCGGGCGTGTGGAGGCGCGCAGCGCGGGCAAGGGGCGCGGCGCAGAATTTGCCGTGATCCTGCCTGCGCCGCGCCCCGGGTAATCCTCGCGCTGTGACGCATCACGCTGCCCTTGCATAAGTCGCCGTCACGGCGAGCCACTCCTGCCCGTCCGGCGACAGATTGAACATGCGGACTGCGAGCGCGGCGTCGTCTCTTGCGATCTCAATGCGCCAGCCCCAGTCCGGGCCGGGCGGCGCGGGGTAAGAGCCGCGCAGGGTGATGGCGTCACCCTGGCGGGTCGCCTCGCACTGCATGATGCTGTTGCCCATGTGCCACGAGTCCAGCCATGTTGCCGCGCTTCCCTCCGCTGCGAAGACGATCAACCCGTCCTGCGGCTGCCCCTCGTAATTCCAAGTATAGGCAACCGCGACGAATTTCCCCTGGCCGAGCGCTCGAATGTCGACAGTCGACGACGACTCAAGCTGCTGTTCCTCAAAGAAGAGTTGGCTGGAGCCGGCCCAGCGGCCTGCAAGTTGGGTGGGCAGGTGGTGCGTCATGGGAAGGATCCTTTCGTCAATGCGCTTACCTCCCCTTGCGCTGTTATCGTACTATACCTGCAACTTACTCGCAACTTGTTCGGCCTGATCCAGCCCGTTGCAGCGGGGGTGGTTGCGCTTGACAAATCTCCCGCTCTATCGTATTATTACGATATAAGGCAAGCAACTATGACCGAACGCGACTATGATTCCGCCCTCACCCCGGACGAAGAGCGCCTTGCGCGTATGCTCAAGGCGCTCGGCAACCCTGTGCGCTTCCGCATCATGCGCACGCTGGCCGACCGGCAGACGTGCATCACTCAGGAGATCGTCGAGACGACGCCGCTGGCGCAGTCGACCGTGTCGCAGCATCTCAAGGTGCTACGGGAGGCGGGGCTGATCCGCGGAGAGATCGAGGGGCCGGCGACGTGCTACTGCATCGACCCGGTGGGGGTGCGGTGGCTGAAGGAGCAGGTGGAGGGGTGGCTGGATGGGTGCTGCGAGGGGCCGGGGGTGATCCGGTTGGAGGTGGGTTCGTAGTAACCGGCGCGACGAGCGCTAAAGCGCTTACTACGAACCTCTTTTTTGCTCATATTCATCGTAAAAATACGATACGGGAGGACACAATGGGGATGACGGACGCGACGGCGGCGTATTTTGCGGAGAACGCGGGGCGGTGGGATGAACTGCGCGCGAGCTATTTCGGCGAGGAGGTGCGCGAGGCGGCGCTGGCGCGCGGGTATCTGCGGTCTGAATACACGGTGGCAGACGTGGGCGCGGGGACGGGGTTTATGGCGGACGCGCTGGCGCCGCGCGTGGCGCACGTCCGTGTAATCGACGGCTCGGCGGCGATGCTGGAGGTGGCGAAGCAGAACCTCGCGGCGCATGATAATGTGACGTTCCACCTGTCGGACGGCGCGCAGTTGCCGGCCGGGGACGAGAGCGTCGACGCAGCCTTCGCCAATATGTATTTGCACCACTGCCCCGATCCGCTGGCGGCGATCAAGGAGATGGTCCGCATCCTTAAGCCGGGGGGCCGGCTGGTTATCACGGATATGGATCGGCATGCGCACGACTGGATGCGGGAGGAGATGGCGGACGAGTGGCTCGGGTTCGAGCGCGGGGACGTGAGGGGGTGGCTGCGCGAGGCGGGGCTGGTGAACGCGCTGGTGGAGGGCACGGGGAAGCAGTGCTGCGGCGCGTCGGAGGAGGACCCGAGCCGGTCGGCGCAAATCAGCGTGTTTGTGGCAACGGGGACGCGGCGAGTGACGGTGCGCGAGGCGGTGCAGGCGCGGTACGGCGCGACTGCGGAGCGGTTAGCCACAGAGGGCGCAGAGGCAGCAGAGGCGCCTGCTTCGGCAGGGGCGTGCTGCGGCGGCGCGGCGGTGGCGCCGGCGGAGGTCATCGAGCTGGCGGCGAGCGCGTCGTGCTGCGGCGGCGCGGCGGAGGCGCCGATGGAGGTGATTGCGCTGGCGTCCTCGTCGTGCTGCTGCTCGTCCACCCCCGCGGCGAACGCCATGCCGGAAGTTGGCGGCGCGCCCGCTGGCACATCCTTCATCTGGGACACGGGCTATTCGCCCGATGAGCTCAAGAAGCTGCCGCCGGAAGTGGCTGCGTTGGCGCTGGGCTGCGGCAATCCAACTGCGTTCGCGTCGCTGAAGCCGGGCGAGACGGTGCTCGACATCGGGTCGGGCGGGGGGATCGACGCGTTTTTTGCCGCGGCGCGCGTGGGGCCGGAGGGCCGGGTGATCGGCGTGGACATGACGCCGGCGATGCTGCAACGCGCGCGGGAATCGGCGGCGCGCGCCGGGTTGAGCCACGTCGAGTTCCGCGAGGGGCACGCAGAGGCGCTGCCGGTGGCGGACGGCACGGTGGACGTGATCCTGTCGAACTGCGTGATCAACCTGTGCGAGGACAAGGGGCGGGTGTTCGAGGAGGCGTTCCGCGTGCTGAAGCGGGGCGGACGGCTGGCGGTGAGCGACACGGTGGCCGAAGGCGCGCTGCCCATGTGGTTGCGGCACGACAGCGGGAGCTGGGGTGCGTGCATCAGCGGCGCGCTGCCCGAACAGGAGTATCTGGACCTGGTGCGGGCCGCAGGGTTTGCGCAGGTGGAGGGGCAGCGGAGCTTGAGCCGGGGGGAGGTGGAGGGCGTGCCGGTGTACAGTCTGTCGGTGACGGCGGTGAAGCCGTGAAACGTGCCCTGATCCTCTGCACCGGCAACTCGTGCCGCTCGCAGATGGCCGAGGCGCTGATCAATGCGCGGCTGGCTGGCGAGTGGGTTGCCGAGAGCGCGGGCACCGCGCCGGCCGGGTATGTTCACCCGCTGGCGCTGGCCGCGCTGGCGGAAATCGGCATCGAGCATGCGGGACGCTCGAAGCACGCCGACGAGTTCCGCGGGCAGCCGTTCGACCTGGTGGTGACGGTGTGCGACTCGGCCGCGGAGACGTGCCCGGTGTGGCTCGGCCAGGGGCGCAAAGTCCACCTGCCCTTCCCCGACCCGGCAAAGGCGACCGGGACGGAGGCGGAGGTGATGGAGGCGTTCCGCGCGGTGCGGGATGACATCGCAGAGCGCGTGATCGCGCTGCTGCGGGCGGCGTAGCTGTTCAGGGGCGCGTGAGATGGGTGACGTTTGGACCACGAAGGCGCGAAGACGCGCGCGCGCGACTTCGCGCTCTTGGCGCTTCGCGCACTTCGCCGTCTTCGCGCCTTCGTAGTCCAAACGTCACTCACCCCCCATCTAATCTTCCATTCATTCAAGGAGGAGTTATGTCTATCGCTCATTCAGGCCAGCCCAGGGCCGCGCGACGCTTGTCGACGCTGGACCGGTTTTTGACGCTGTGGATCTTTATGGCAATGGCGGTCGGCGTCGCCATCGGCTACTTCATCCCCGGCGTGGAGGATTTCGTCAACCGCTTCCAGGTGGGGACGACGAATGTGCCGATTGCCATCGGCCTGATTTTGATGATGTATCCGCCTTTTGCAAAGGTGAAGTATGAGCGGCTGCCCGCAGTGTTCCGCAACACGAAGGTGCTGGGGCTCTCCTTGCTGCAAAACTGGGTGATCGGGCCGGCGCTGATGTTCGCGCTGGCGGTGATCTTCCTGCGCGACAAGCCGGAGTATATGATCGGGCTGATCCTGATCGGGCTGGCGCGGTGCATCGCGATGGTGATCGTGTGGAACGAGCTGGCGCAGGGCGACACGGAGTATGCGGCCGGGCTGGTGGCGTTCAACAGCGTGTTCCAGGTGCTGTTTTACAGCGTGTACGCGTTCGTCTTTATCACGGTTCTGCCGCGGGCGCTGGGGCTGGAGAGCGCGGTGGTGCAAATCAGCATCGGGGAGCTGGCGCGCACGGTGTTCATCTACCTGGGCATCCCGATGATCGCGGGGTTTGCAACGCGCTTCCTGCTGCTGCGGGCAAAGGGGCGCGAGTGGTACGAGAAGAAGTTTATCCCGCGCATCAGCCCATTGACGCTTATTGCACTGCTGTTCACGATCCTGGTGATGTTCAGCCTGAAGGGCAAGCTGATCGTGCAGCTCCCGCTCGATGTGGTGCGCATCGCCATCCCGCTGCTGATCTACTTCGTGGTGATGTTCCTGGTGAGCTTCTGGCTGGGCGTCAAGGTGGGCGCGGATTACTCGAAGACGACGACGATGGCGTTCACCGCGGCGAGCAATAACTTCGAGCTGGCGATTGCGGTGGCGGTGGCGGTGTTCACGATCTCATCGGGGGTGGCGTTTGCCGCGGTGATCGGCCCGCTGATCGAGGTGCCGGTGATGATCGGGCTGGTGAATGTAGCGTTCTGGCTGCGGCGAAGATACTTCCCCGTGGCAAATCCGGTGTGAACAGGGGTGGGCTTGTAGTGGGCGCTTCAACGCTGGCGCTAAAGCGCCCACACGAACCCTTATGCGCTGAGCGGCGCGAGGCGGACTGTGAAGTGGCGCAGCACGGGGGCCTGCTCGACGATGCGGTAGCCGCAGAGGCGGTCTTTTTGCGCGTTCACCGCAAGGATCACTTCGGCCAGGTAGTCGACGTGGCTTTGCGTGTAGACGCGGCGCGGGAAGGCGAGGCGGACGAGGTCCATCGCGGCGGGCTTTTCCGTGCCGTCGGGCTGGAGGCCGAACATCACCGTGCCGATCTCCACCCCGCGCACGCCGCCGGTGAGGTAGAGCGCGTTGTTCAGCGACCAGGCCGGATATTCGAGCGCGGGAATGTGGGGCAGCAGCGCACCCGCGTCGAGGTAGACCGCGTGCCCGCCGGTGGGCTGCACGATGGGCACGCCCGCTGCGGTCAACTTCTCCCCCAGGTACTCCATCGAGCGGATGCGGTAGCGCAGGTAGCCCTCGTCGAGCGCCTCGTACAGGCCGACCGCGATGGCTTCAAGGTCGTAACCGGCCATGCCGCCGTAGGTCGGGAAGCCTTCCGTTAGTATCTCCACGTTGCGACACGCGGCGGCCAGCTTATCATCATTCAGCGCGAGGAAGCCGCCGATGTTCGCCATGCCGTCCTTCTTCGCGCTCATCGTGCAGCCGTCCGCGTAGCTGAACATCTCGCGCGCGATCTCGATGGGCGCTTTGTCCGCGTAGCCTCCTTCGCGCGTCTTGATGAACCAGCTATTCTCCGCGAAGCGGCACGCGTCGATGATGAACGGCAGGCCGTTTTCGTGGGCGATTTCGCTGGCGGCGCGAATGTTCGCCATGCTGACTGGCTGGCCGCCGCCCGAGTTGTTCGTCACCGTGATCATCACGGCCGGGATGCGCTCGCGGCCCACTTCCCTGATCGCGTTTCGTAGCGCGTCGAGGTCGATGTTGCCCTTGAAGGGGTGGATCAGGCGCGGCTGGCGGCCTTCGGGGATGACGAGGTCGCGCGCCTCCGCGCCGCGGTTCTCCACGTGCGCGCGGGTGGTGTCGAAGTGGGTGTTGTTGAGCACCACGTCGCCCGGTCTGGCAATCACGTTGAACAGGATGTGTTCGGCCGCGCGGCCCTGGTGCGTGGGGATGACGTGTTTGAAGCCGGTGATGTCGCGCACTGCGGCCTCAAAGCGGTAGAAGGACGCCGCGCCCGCGTACGACTCGTCGGATGCGATCATGCCGGACCACTGACGCGACGACATGGCGCCGGTGCCGCTATCGGTCAGCAGGTCAATGAGCACATTTTCCGCCTTGAGCAGGAAGGGGTTGTATCCGGCCTCGGCGAGATAGCGCTGGCGCTCCGCGCGGGTGGTGAAACGGATCGGCTCGACGGAGCGGACGCGGAACGGCTCGATGATAGTGGTGGGGTGGAATTCGTCCATGCGGTCTTCGTTGACTCCTTTTCTGATGCTGCAGCCTTATCATAACACACACCGGGCGTGGGGCTGCAGCGCTCTAGCTAGACTCCGCAGTTACAACCCCGGCGCATTCAACGCACGCCAAACAGTATTTATAGCCACTTCTCGCTGACACAACATGTGATACAAAAACACAAGTGGTAGTTCAGGGGCGACGAAGTAACGCAACAAAATTGCGCGATTGCGGCGCAGCCTCAGCCGCGGTTGCTCCGATCAGCGAAGGCCAGATCGAGGGCTGAGCCGGCCCGGGAGCAAGTGCGGCAAGCGACCGAGGAGGGGCGATGAATCAGCAGAAGCAGTCGATGGGCATGGGGTGGGGCCGGTTTGCGGGGATGATCGCAGTTTCCACCTTTGTCATGTTCTTCCTGATGTACCAGCTCATTTACTCACTCGACCATGCCTTCTTCAGCATCAATCGGCTGGTTGCTTCGTTGGTCATGGGCGCGGTGATGACCGTCGTGATGCTGAGCTTCATGTGGTCGATGTATAAAGGCACGCGCACCAAGATCGCCGTCATTGTCGTGGCGGTGCTGGCCGGCGCCGCTCTGTTGGCCGTCAACAGGAGCCAGGCGCTGATCGAGGACACCAACTTTATGCGGTCGATGATCCCGCATCACTCGATCGCCATCAACAACGCGCGCAATGCGACGATTAGCGACCCCAGGGTCCGTGAGCTTGCTGATGAGATCATTGAGTCGCAAGTGCGCGAAATCGAGGAGATGAAGCTGCTTCTCGATGACATAGAGCGCAACGGCGAACGCGGCACGGTCCCGCTGCCCGCTCGCTCTACAGAGGTGACACCGGAGATGGAACGCGAAATCAGGGAAGCCGTGCGCTAGCCGAGCGGGCTCGCCCGCTTCGTATGCCGTCCTGTGCGCGTCGCAGGAACTCGTAGGATACACTTGCGCCGCGCGTGTTATGTGACTGTGAGCGATTTGAGCCGGGCGAACGGCTACCTTAGCGCAGTCCGGCGCTGCGCGCATTGGCAAGCGTCGTTTCTATTACGCAAGGAGGACACTCACAGAGATATCTCGCGTGTTGCATCACTGTACTGAATGTGCTATAACAGGATCAGTTGTCCAATCCGCACCGCACAGCCTGCCCGTTTGCTTCCCCACGGGCGGGACGCTAACAACCGAAACCACTGGACCTGTCACACCATTGCTTGCCATCCTGCCGCGTGCCGGGCGCGGCGGGCGCAATATGGACAAGGGTAGCTTCTATCACCGACAAGGAGGCTCAACCGCAATGGCACATCGCTCTCGCAGGTCAATCGCTCTCTGGCTTCGGCTCCTCTTCGTGGTCATGTTGGCGCTCGGCGCGCTTGCGCCGGCCGTCTCAGCCCAGGACGTTGGAGGGGACTCACAGCCCCTCAAGAGCCCTAACGGTCTGTACATCGTGCAGATGGCCGCATCGCCCCTCATCGGCTACACGGGCGGCGTGAACGGACTGCGCGCGCCCCGCACGCCGGAAGGCGCCCTCCCCGATGCCACCAGCCCCGATGCGCAGGCGTACGAGGCGTTCCTCGTCGATCAGCACGCGCAGGCGCTGGCCGCGGTGGGTGGCGAGAAGGTCTACAGCTACACGTGGACGTTCAACGGCTTTGCCGCGCGGCTGACCCCGGAGCAGGCCGCGGCCATGAAGTCGCAGCCGGGCGTAGTGGCTGTGACCCCGGACGAAATCGTCAACGCGGACACCGTGACGACCCCCACCATGCTCGGCCTGGATGCGGCGAGCGGGCTGTGGGCGCAGCTTGGCGGCCCGAGCAGGGCCGGCGAGGGCGTCATCATCGGCGTGATCGACTCGGGCATCTGGCCTGAGAACGCCAGTTTTGCGGACGACGGCAAGTTCCGGGCGCTGCCGCGCTGGAAGGGCGGCTGCTCTCTCGGCGAGGAGTGGGACGCCGGCGACTGCAACATGAAGCTGATCGGCGCGCGCTACTTCAATGCGGGCTGGGGCGGCGATGCGGGCATCGACGCGCAGCGGCCCTGGGAGTTCAACTCGGCGCGCGACTACAACGGCCACGGCTCGCACACCGCGAGCACGGCCGGCGGCAACTACGGCGTCTCGATGGGCGCGGAGGGCGCGGACTTCGGCAAGGGCAGCGGCATGGCCCCGCGCGCCCGTATCGCGGTCTACAAGGCGCTCTGGAGCACAGAGGATGGCTCGACCGCCAGCGGCACGACCGTCGACCTGGTCGCGGCCATCGAGCAGGCCGTCAAGGACGGCGTGAACGTCATCAACTACTCGATCAGCGGCTCGCAGACCAGCGTCAGCGACCCCGTCGCGCAGGCTTACCTTAAGGCTGCGTCCGCGGGCGTCTTCGTCGCGGCCTCGGCGGGCAACAGCGGCCCGACCGCCAGCACCGTCGCGCACAACTACCCCTGGGTGATGACGGTCGCGGCCGGCACGCACAGTCGCGACTTCACGAGCAGCGTGACCCTGGGCAATGGCGCGGTGTATGCCGGCAAGTCGCTGGGCGCGGGCACCGCCATGCTACCCCTGATCAAGTCCACCACCGCAGGCCTCCCCGGCGCCAACGCGGACGAGGTGCGACTGTGCTTCCCCGGCACGCTCGATCCCGCCGTTGTAACGGGCAAGATCGTGCAATGCGACCGTGGCGTGAATGCGCGCGTCGACAAGAGCCTCGCCGTGAAGATGGCGGGCGGCCTCGGCATGATCCTGACCAACGTCTCGCCCAGTTCGCTCAACGCCGACCTGCACTACCTGCCGACCCTTCACACGGATGAGGTCGCGGGCGCGGCAATCAAGGCGTACATCGACTCCGCGGGCGTAGCCGCAACAGCCCAGATCGCGCCCGGCCAAAAGGTTGTGGTCGACGCGCCGACGGTCGCCGCGTTCTCGTCTCGCGGCCCGGCGCGCGCGGTAGGCGGCAACGTGCTCAAGCCCGACATCCTCGCCCCCGGCGTGGATGTGCTGGCTGCTGTGTCGCCGTCGGTCAACGGCCGCAACTATGACTTCTACAGCGGCACCTCGATGGCCGCGCCGCACATCGCCGGCATCGCGGCGCTGCTCAAGCATCGCCAGCCCGCGTGGACGCCCGACATGATCAAGTCGGCGATCATCACGACCGCCAGCCAGAAGACCTACGCAGGCGCGGCGATCCCCGGCAACCCGACCGGCTACGGCGCGGGGCACGTCAACCCGAACGCGGCCGTCAACCCCGGCCTCGTGTTCAAGCTGCGCCCGCAGGACTACACGGCGTTCCTGTGCGGCCAGGGGCTGATGACGGGCAACGTCTGCGCGATCCGCAACATCAGCGTGCATGACCTCAACCTGCCCTCGGCCGCGGTCAGCCAGCTGGCGGGCAGCCAGGTTATCAAGCGCTCAGTCACCAACGTGACCAACAAGACCGCGACCTACACGGCCTCGGTCGAGGGGCTGAGTGGGTTCACGGTCGAGGTCACGCCCGCGACGATCACCGTTGCGCCGGGGGCCAGCGCGAACTTCCAGGTGAAGTTCACGCGGACCACCGCGACGCTAAACGCCTACACGTTTGGCGCGGTGAAGTGGACCTACGGCAAGTACGTCGTCCGCATGCCCATCGCGCTGCGGCCGGTGGCGCTGGCTGCGCCTGCGGAGGTGGACGGCGCCGGAACGAGCGGCAGCGCCAGCTACCAGGTGACGTTCGGCTACACCGGTGACTTCGCCGCGAAGCCGCACGGCCTGGTGGAGGCGCTCAAGTCGACCGGCTCGGTCAGCACGGACGAGGTGGTCGACTTCGCGATCACGATCCCCGCGGGGACCAAGCTCGCCCGCTTCTCGCTGTACGATGAGCACACGAGCAAGCCGAGCGACCTTGACCTGGAGATCTACAACCCCGGCGGCACGCTGGTCGGGTCGAGCGGCGGCGGCACTTCGGCGGAGGAAGTCAACCTGACGAACCCGGCCGCGGGCGTGTACACCGCGCGCGTGGTCGGTTTTGCGACGGACGATACGCCGACCGACTTCACGCTCTTCTCGTGGGCGGTGACGGCGGACGATCTCGGCAACCTGACGGTAGCCGCGCCCGCGAGCGCGACGACCGCGACGAAGGGCGACATCACGCTCAACTGGAGCGGCCTGAACGCGGGCACGAAGTATCTCGGCATTGTGACGTATCACAACGTCGCGGCGCCGGCGAACTACGACGACGGCCGCATCGGTTCGACCGTGGTGGACGTAGCGACCGACTGACGCACTTAACAGGCCCGGCGGGTATCCGGTAGTCCCGCCGGGCCTGAACCTTCGCGAGAGACCCGACGGGTTTTCAGAAACCCGTCGGGTCTCTTCATTAACTTGCGCACCCATTCACTCCGTGCTATAACATCCCACACATTGTTTTGACGCCCATCGAGAGGCCCGGCTTCAGCAGTCCCCGAAGCGAGGGCCGCGATCCAGCAGTACGCACCAGAAAAATTCCATTGCGTTGCACCCCTCGCGCATGATTCGCTGCGCGAGGGTTCGTCTTTGCTTGCCATCCTGTGAGCGCCGGGCTTGCAGGCGTAGTATGGACAAGGGCCCTTCCACACCAGCCAGGAGGCTCAGTCGCAATGGCACATCGTTCTCGGTTCTCGATCTGGCTCCGGCTTCTCTTCGTGATCGCGCTCGCGCTCGGGGCAGTTGCGCCCGTCGCGTCCGCGCAGGAAGAGGCGGCAGCTCCGCTGCCGATGAAAAGCCCTAACGGCCTCTACATCGTGCAGATGGCCGATTCCCCTGTCGTCGGGTACGCCGGCGGCGTGAATGGGCTGCGCGGCCCGCGCCTTGCGGACGGCCTGCGCCCCGACGCGGCAGATCCCAATGTCCAGGCTTACGAAGCCTACCTCGTAGATCGCCACAGCCGCGCGCTCGCCGCGGTCGGTGCGGCGGAAAAGCTCTACAGCTACACCTTCACGTTCAACGGCTTTGCGGCGAGGCTTACGCCGGAGCAGGCGGCCGCGCTGAAGACGCAGCCGGGCGTTGTGTCGGTGGAGGCGGACGAGCTCCGCACCGCGGACACCGTGACCACCCCCTCCTTCCTCGGCCTCGACAAGCCGGGTGGGCTGTGGGCGCAGGTGGGCGGGCCGGGCAAGGCCGGTGAGGGAATCATCATCGGCGTGGTCGACTCCGGCATCTGGCCCGAAAGCGCCAGCTTCGCGGACGATGGTAAGTTCCGCGCGCTGCCCCGCTGGAAGGGGACGTGCGTCCAGGCGGGCGAGGAGTGGACCGGCAGCCTGTGCAACAACAAGCTGATCGGCGCGCGCTACTACAATGCGGGCTACGGCGGCGATGCGGGCATCGACGCGCAGCGGCCCTGGGAGTTCAACTCCCCGCGCGACCACAACGGCCACGGCTCGCACACGGCCAGCACCGCGGGCGGCAACTACGGCGTCGCGGCGAGCGCGGAAGGCGCGGACTTCGGCGCGATCAGCGGCATGGCCCCTCGCGCGCGCATCGCGGCGTACAAGGCGCTGTGGGACAACGGCGCGGGCTCGGCGAACGGCTATAATTCCGACCTCGTCGCGGCCATTGACCAGGCCGTCAAGGACGGCGTGGACGTCATCAACTACTCCATCAGCGGCTCCACCACCTCTGTGACGGACGCGGTCGCGATGGCGTACCTGCGCGCGGCGTCCGCGGGGGTGTTCGTCGCGGCGTCCGCGGGCAACAGCGGCCCCGGCGCAAGCACCGTCGCGCACAACTACCCGTGGATCATCACGGTCGCCAACGGCACGCACGACCGCGACTACCTGAGCACGGTCACGACCGGCGACGGCGTGGTCTACAACGGCAAGTCGCTCGGCGGCGGCACGCCCACTGCGCCGCTGATCCTCTCGACTGCGGTCGGCATGGCGGGCGCGAACCCGGAAGAAGTGCGCCTGTGCTACCCCGGCGCGCTTGACCCCGCGCTTGCGGCCGGCAAGATCGTGCTGTGCGACCGCGGCGTGAACGCCCGCGTGGACAAGAGCCTCGCGGTCAAGCAGGCGGGCGGCATCGGCATGATCCTCGCCAACGTCTCGCCCTCCTCGCTCAACGCGGACCTGCACTTCGTCCCGACCATTCATGTCGATGAGGTCGTCGGCGCGGCGATCAAGAATTACGTTGCGTCCGCCGGCGCGAACGCCACCGCGCAGCTCACCGCGGGGCAGAAGACCGTCGTCGAGGCGCCCGCGGCTAACAGCAGCTCTTCCCGCGGACCCGCGCTGGCGGTGAGCGGCAACCTGCTCAAGCCCGACGTGATGGCCCCCGGCACCGACGTGCTTGCCGCCGTTGCGCCGCCCGGCAACCGTGGGCGCAACTTCGACTTCTACACCGGCACGTCGATGGCCGCGCCGCACATCGCCGGCATCGCGGCAGTCATCAAGCAGCGGCAGCCGGCGTGGACGCCCGACATGATCAAGTCGGCGATCATCACGACGGCGAACACGAAGACCAACATGGGCAATGCGCTGCCTGGCAACCCGTTCGCGTACGGCGCGGGCTGGGTCAACCCCACCGCCGCCGCCAACCCGGGCCTCGTCTACCGCATCCAGCGGCAGGACTACCTGGCGTGGCTGTGCGGGCTCGGCGCGGGTGCGGTGCTGCCCAACCCGAACATCTGCAAGGCGCGCACAATGGGCCTGCACGACCTGAACCTGCCCTCGGTGCAGATCAGCGCGCTGGCCGGCAGCCAGACGATCACACGGTCGGTCTACAACGTGACCAACAAGACGGGCGTGTACACGGCCGCGGTCGAGGGGCTGAACGGGTTCAAGGTTGAAGTGACCCCGGCGAAGATCACGGTTGCGCCGGGCGCGACTGCGACCTTCACGATCAAGTTCACGCGCACGAGCGCGCCGCTGAACGCGTACACGTTTGGCGCGTTGACGTGGACCTACGGCAAGTACGTCGTCCGCAGCCCCATCGCCCTGCGGCCGGTCGCGCTGGCCGCGCCGGCGGAGATCGACGCCGCGGGCGCGACGGGGAACACAACCTATCAGGTGACGTTCGGTTTTGACGGCGCGTTCGCCGCCCGGCCGCACGGTCTCGTGGAAGCGGCCAAGAGCGCGGGTTCGGTCGACACCGATCAATATGTCGACTTCCCTGTGACTATCCCCGCCGGGACGAAGCTGGCGCGCTTCTCGCTGTACGACGAGTACGTCAGCAAGGCGAGCGACCTCGACCTGGAGGTTTATCGCGGGAGTACGCTCGTCGGCTCAAGCGGCAGCGGCACATCGGCGGAGGAAGTCAACCTGAGCAACCCGATCGCAGCGACCTATACGGTGCGCGTGGTCGGCTACGCGACGGGCGGCTCGCCGACCGACTTCACGCTCTTCTCGTGGGCGGTGACGGCAGACGACCTCGGCAACCTGACGGTAGACGCGCCGGCCACCGCGACGATCGCGACGAAGGGCGACATCACGCTCAACTGGAGCGGCCTGAACGCGGGCACGAAGTATCTCGGCATTGTGACGTATCACAACGTCGCGGCGCCGGCGAACTACGACGACGGCCGCATCGGTTCGACCGTGGTGGACGTAGCGACCGACTGACGCACTTAACAGGCCCGGCGGGTATCCGGTAGTCCCGCCGGGCCTGAACCTTCGCGAGAGACCCGACGGGTTTTCAGAAACCCGTCGGGTCTCTTCATTAACTTGCGCACCCATTCACTCCGTGCTATAACATCCCACACATTGTTTTGACGCCCATCGAGAGGCCCGGCTTCAGCAGTCCCCGAAGCGAGGGCCGCGATCCAGCAGTACGCACCAGAAAAATTCCATTGCGTTGCACCCCTCGCGCATGATTCGCTGCGCGAGGGTTCGTCTTTGCTTGCCATCCTGTGAGCGCCGGGCTTGCAGGCGTAGTATGGACAAGGGCCCTTCCACACCAGCCAGGAGGCTCAGTCGCAATGGCACATCGTTCTCGGTTCTCGATCTGGCTCCGGCTTCTCTTCGTGATCGCGCTCGCGCTCGGGGCAGTTGCGCCCGTCGCGTCCGCGCAGGAAGAGGCGGCAGCTCCGCTGCCGATGAAAAGCCCTAACGGCCTCTACATCGTGCAGATGGCCGATTCCCCTGTCGTCGGGTACGCCGGCGGCGTGAATGGGCTGCGCGGCCCGCGCCTTGCGGACGGCCTGCGCCCCGACGCGGCAGATCCCAATGTCCAGGCTTACGAAGCCTACCTCGTAGATCGCCACAGCCGCGCGCTCGCCGCGGTCGGTGCGGCGGAAAAGCTCTACAGCTACACCTTCACGTTCAACGGCTTTGCGGCGAGGCTTACGCCGGAGCAGGCGGCCGCGCTGAAGACGCAGCCGGGCGTTGTGTCGGTGGAGGCGGACGAGCTCCGCACCGCGGACACCGTGACCACCCCCTCCTTCCTCGGCCTCGACAAGCCGGGTGGGCTGTGGGCGCAGGTGGGCGGGCCGGGCAAGGCCGGTGAGGGAATCATCATCGGCGTGGTCGACTCCGGCATCTGGCCCGAAAGCGCCAGCTTCGCGGACGATGGTAAGTTCCGCGCGCTGCCCCGCTGGAAGGGGACGTGCGTCCAGGCGGGCGAGGAGTGGACCGGCAGCCTGTGCAACAACAAGCTGATCGGCGCGCGCTACTACAATGCGGGCTACGGCGGCGATGCGGGCATCGACGCGCAGCGGCCCTGGGAGTTCAACTCCCCGCGCGACCACAACGGCCACGGCTCGCACACGGCCAGCACCGCGGGCGGCAACTACGGCGTCGCGGCGAGCGCGGAAGGCGCGGACTTCGGCGCGATCAGCGGCATGGCCCCTCGCGCGCGCATCGCGGCGTACAAGGCGCTGTGGGACAACGGCGCGGGCTCGGCGAACGGCTATAATTCCGACCTCGTCGCGGCCATTGACCAGGCCGTCAAGGACGGCGTGGACGTCATCAACTACTCCATCAGCGGCTCCACCACCTCTGTGACGGACGCGGTCGCGATGGCGTACCTGCGCGCGGCGTCCGCGGGGGTGTTCGTCGCGGCGTCCGCGGGCAACAGCGGCCCCGGCGCAAGCACCGTCGCGCACAACTACCCGTGGATCATCACGGTCGCCAACGGCACGCACGACCGCGACTACCTGAGCACGGTCACGACCGGCGACGGCGTGGTCTACAACGGCAAGTCGCTCGGCGGCGGCACGCCCACTGCGCCGCTGATCCTCTCGACTGCGGTCGGCATGGCGGGCGCGAACCCGGAAGAAGTGCGCCTGTGCTACCCCGGCGCGCTTGACCCCGCGCTTGCGGCCGGCAAGATCGTGCTGTGCGACCGCGGCGTGAACGCCCGCGTGGACAAGAGCCTCGCGGTCAAGCAGGCGGGCGGCATCGGCATGATCCTCGCCAACGTCTCGCCCTCCTCGCTCAACGCGGACCTGCACTTCGTCCCGACCATTCATGTCGATGAGGTCGTCGGCGCGGCGATCAAGAATTACGTTGCGTCCGCCGGCGCGAACGCCACCGCGCAGCTCACCGCGGGGCAGAAGACCGTCGTCGAGGCGCCCGCGGCTAACAGCAGCTCTTCCCGCGGACCCGCGCTGGCGGTGAGCGGCAACCTGCTCAAGCCCGACGTGATGGCCCCCGGCACCGACGTGCTTGCCGCCGTTGCGCCGCCCGGCAACCGTGGGCGCAACTTCGACTTCTACACCGGCACGTCGATGGCCGCGCCGCACATCGCCGGCATCGCGGCAGTCATCAAGCAGCGGCAGCCGGCGTGGACGCCCGACATGATCAAGTCGGCGATCATCACGACGGCGAACACGAAGACCAACATGGGCAATGCGCTGCCTGGCAACCCGTTCGCGTACGGCGCGGGCTGGGTCAACCCCACCGCCGCCGCCAACCCGGGCCTCGTCTACCGCATCCAGCGGCAGGACTACCTGGCGTGGCTGTGCGGGCTCGGCGCGGGTGCGGTGCTGCCCAACCCGAACATCTGCAAGGCGCGCACAATGGGCCTGCACGACCTGAACCTGCCCTCGGTGCAGATCAGCGCGCTGGCCGGCAGCCAGACGATCACACGGTCGGTCTACAACGTGACCAACAAGACGGGCGTGTACACGGCCGCGGTCGAGGGGCTGAACGGGTTCAAGGTTGAAGTGACCCCGGCGAAGATCACGGTTGCGCCGGGCGCGACTGCGACCTTCACGATCAAGTTCACGCGCACGAGCGCGCCGCTGAACGCGTACACGTTTGGCGCGTTGACGTGGACCTACGGCAAGTACGTCGTCCGCAGCCCCATCGCCCTGCGGCCGGTCGCGCTGGCCGCGCCGGCGGAGATCGACGCCGCGGGCGCGACGGGGAACACAACCTATCAGGTGACGTTCGGTTTTGACGGCGCGTTCGCCGCCCGGCCGCACGGTCTCGTGGAAGCGGCCAAGAGCGCGGGTTCGGTCGACACCGATCAATATGTCGACTTCCCTGTGACTATCCCCGCCGGGACGAAGCTGGCGCGCTTCTCGCTGTACGACGAGTACGTCAGCAAGGCGAGCGACCTCGACCTCGAAGTGTACAACCCGAGCGGCGCGCTGGTTGCATCGAGCGGCAGCGGCACGTCAGAGGAAGAGGCCAACGTGAGCAACCCCGCCGCGGGCAGCTACACCGTGCGCGTGGTGGGCTACGCGACCGGTGGCTCGCCGACCGACTTCACGCTCTTCCACTGGCTTGTACCCGTGACCGATGCAGGCAATCTTACCGTGACCGCGCCGGCGACCGCAACCATCGCCGCCAAGGGCGACATCACGCTCAACTGGAGCGGCCTGAACGCCAGCACGCGCTACCTCGGCATCGTGACGTATCACAACGTCGCGGCGCCGAGTGGGTATGACGACGGGCGGATCGGGTCGAGCGTGGTGGACGTGGCGACAGACTGACGCACAAATGGGGAGATGGTCGCGCGGGTGATACACGCGCACGCACCGCAACATCCTCTTCCGCGGATCACATCCGCCCTCCGCATCGTTCTATCCTATTGATTGACAGCGTCGCGTGTATTGAGCACTGAGGAGGACAGAGTGGCGGTCAATGATGTTGTGGACCTGCTGCGTATGTTGCGCCGAGGGGGCGGCCAGGAGTTGGAGCAAGCCGCGGGACCCGAGGCAGTCACACTGGTCGAAGAGATCGACGGCCTGATCCGCGAGCGGATGCGGCAGAGCGATATGTATTTTTCCCTCTGGGACGAGTTCGACGCGGACCCGGACAGCAACCGCGCGGAGTTGATCGGCGCGGTTGAGGCTGCGGTGGAGGGGGACGCGGAGTTCGGCGCGCGACTTAAGGCGCTCGAAGAGGAATACGACCGACTGGCGCTGGACGAGGGCGCGGGCCGCATGGAAGAGCCGGATGCAGGCGTCCTCGTTACCGGGCATCTGGAGGATGGCGCAGCGCTGATGGGCGAGGACGGGTCGGCTATCACCGCGGGACAACTCGAAGAGGAACAGGGCGGCGAGTTGCTCTCCAGCCGCGGCGACATGGACGGCGAGACGATGCTCGGCCAGGGCGCGGATGAGGCGCCGATCACCGACGGCGAAGAGATCCTCGGCTCGACGTACGTGTACGAGCAGTTTTTGCCCGATGAGGATTTAGAGGACTCCGCGAAGCGGCCCGGCAGCCTGTACGACTCGCCAGCGGAAACGGTGCAGGCCACGCGCGCCCTCTCCACCGGCGACATCCGCAGCATGATCCAGCCGGTCGAGATGGCGCTGGAAGGCAACCTCGACATCCGCGACCGTGACCGCATGCTGTTGCAGCAGCGGCTGACGTGGGTGGAAGAGGAGTTGCGCCGCGGGCAGGCGCTGGATGGCGAGCGGCTGCGCGGAGACATGATTTATGTGCGCGACGCCGCGCCGGATTTGTGGGATATCCTCGTGTGGAACCTGCGCGACGCGGGCGAGCTGCTGCCCGTGACCGCGCAGAGCATATTGGCAGAGTTGGCCGGGCCCGCGCAGCGCCGCGCAACGGCCGAGGGATAAGCGAGAAGGAGCGAAACGATGCAATTGAAGCAGGGTGTGAGCGTGCGACTGGCAGATGGGACGAGCGTCGGGCAGTTGGACCGCGTCGTGGTCGATCCGCGGACGAAGGAAATTAACTATATCGTTGTCCGCAAGGGGACGTTCTTCACGACGGACCGCGTCGTGCCGCTGACACTTGTCGCGAGCGCGGGCGAGGATGAGATCGTGCTGCGCGAGGACGCGGGCGACCTGGAACAGTTGCCGCCGTTCGAGGAGCGGTACTACGTGCCGGCGGACTCGGACACGATTGCGCCGGCGAGCAACGCGGCGCCGTCGCTCTATCCGTATCCGCCCGTGCTCGGCGGCGAGATGGGCGGCATGGCGGGCATGACCCTCACCGGTCAGACCAGCATGGGCGCGCTGACCGTGCCCGAACCGGTCGTCGAGCAGACCGAGCGCGCGATCCCCGACGACAACGTGGCGATTCGCGCGGGCGCGCGTGTTGTCGCGGCCGATGGGGAGACGGTCGGCGCGGTCGAGCAGGTGCTGACCGGCGCGCATGCCGACCAGGTGAGCCATTTCGTCATCAGCCAGGGCGTGCTCTTCAAGGATCGCAAGCTGATCCCGGTGGGCTGGGTGCAGGAGATCGGCGAGGAGCAGGTGACGCTGGCGGTGGACTCAGCGTTTGTGAGCCGGTTGGGGAGCTACGAGGGGGAGAGCGCGTAGCAGAACGGGGCGCTGAAGCGCCTACTACGAACCGTTGGCGGGACGGGGCGCTAAAGCGCCTACTACGAACGGTTTGGCGTACGGTTTGTAGTAGGCGCTTCAGCGCCCGTCATTGGCCCCGTGGCGCGCTTCGGCGCAGACGTCTGATCGATGGCTGCGGTCAGGTGCGCGCAGAAGATGGCGATCATGTTGCTCAGATAGACCCAGAAGAGCACGGCGACCACCCCGCCCAGCGAACCGTAGATCACCTCGTAGTTTGCTAACCCACTGCCGAGATACCAGCTGAACGCTTCCGTGACCAGTTGCCACGCGACCGACGCGATGAGCGCGCCGGTCAGCGCCGCGCGCCACCGCACGCGCGTGTTCGGCACCCACTTGTAAAGCGCAACGAACAGGATGAAGCTGACGAACCACGGCACAAAGCTTGACAACCAGAACCATTGCCGGGTGTTGATCAGTTGATCGATGGTCGGGATAATCAGCGGGACGCGCGGGAGCAGGCTGGTGCCCACGCTCAACACGACGCTGACGATGAAGAGGACGAGCAGGACGAGCGCGATCTTGATGCCCATGACGCGATGGGCGAGCACGTTCCGCAGCCGCGCCTCCGGCCACGCGCGTGTCAGGTTATAGCTCAGCGCGCTGAAGAATCCGACGCCAGCCCACAGCAGCGCGGCGAGCGCCACCAGCCCGGCCGGCGCGCTCAGGCGGAGGATCTGGTCGAGGTTGCTGGCGAGGAGCGTGCTGGGCAGCGGGAAGATGTCTCGCAGGAGGATGCGCAGCTGGTTGTATACATCCTCCCGTTCCAGCAGGAGGCTGCCCGCGGCGACGAGGAACACGAGCAGCGGGAAGAGCGAGAGGAACGCATAGTACGCCATTGCGGCCGCCGCCTCTGCGCCGCGCTGGTCGTCGAAGCTGCGCACTGCGCGCACGAGCGACTGCGGCGCGCGCGCGACGAGGTGCGCGGCAAGAGCAGTGACCCTACCCGGCAGTTCCGTAAGTCGCATATCCGTAAGCTGCCTGTTCGTAGTGGGCGCTGAAGCGCCCCGTGCGCCGCATCGCGCCTATCGCCCCTGTCTCAACCGCTTCCGCAGCATGTCCTTCCACCCCTCCGCCAGCTCGGGCGCTGCCAGCAGATCCTGCGCAAGCGCCGCGTCGAGCGATCCATGCCAGAGCTCGTTGACCGCTGCGACGGAGTACGGTCGCTCCGGTCGCGACACAAGGATCAACTCATCCCCCGCGGTCACTTCGCCGGGCGTGAGCACGCGCAGATACCATCCTGTGCGCCGCGTCTCCACGACGCGGGCCAGGAAACCCTCAAGTCCCGCCTTGCGCTCCTGCTTGGAACAGGGCACGCGTGGCGCGCTGACCTGGACGACTGCCTCGCCCACGCGGTATACATCGCCCACGTACGTGTTTGCCTCGTTCGCGTCGGTCAGCGTCCAGTTCTCGCCGAGGATGGCCGGGCCGAAGATGTCCGTCCCATACTCCGCGTTCCAGAACGCGTAGTGTTCCAGCGGGTGCGCGCAGACAGCCTGGTCCGGCGAGCCGTGATGCTGCGTGTCGTGGACGCGGTCACCTGCGTGGCCGGCCGCGGTGAGCATAACCTGCCCCGCGGCCGGCTGCCGGTGAATGGCCGACGTCCACTGCCCGCGCTCGTCGGCGCGGGTCTCCGGGACGCCGATGGAAAGCGTATGAATGCGCATGTTGCTCCAATTGGTGAGGAATGGGCGAAGGTTACCTCATTTCGGCCAGAAAGACAACCCTGGTGCGCTCAAAAAGGATATAGCATTGCTTGACAACGAAATAATACATGCTTTATGATGGGGCCACTGAGAGGACCACCGGAGGTTGCGATGCCGTACGTTGGGATTAAGGAACTGAAGAACCAGACCACCGAGATTTTGCGCGGAGTGCGGGAGGACGGGCTGGAGTACGTGGTCACGTTCCACGGCCGGCCGGTCGCGGTGCTGCTGCCCATCTCGGACGATTTCCTGGCGGACGAGCACGCGCGCGCGGTGCAGAATGCGCTTCCGAGCCCGCAGTTGCTTTCCGAGGTGCGCGCGGTGACGCCGGGGCCCTTCTGACTCGTTTGACGCCAGTCCCGACGGGTTTTCGGAAACCTGTCGGGTCTTTGGTATACTGCTCCCCTAACCGCAATTCAAGGGAGCACCCATGCCTCGCGCACTCAAAACTGTTGCCACCACCGCGGCTGTCACGGCGTCGCTCACCGGGCTGATGATGGCCCCCGCGCTCAAGGACCTGATCAAGCGCCAGCCGTACGGCGCCCGGGGCGTTGTCACCCTTGAAGGCGCGTATCGCCTCTGCAAAAAGACGAGCTTCCGGGGGTGGGAGCTGGTCGACTTCGCCACCCGCCTCGTCCATGACAAATTCCGCACCTATTCGGTCCGCAACCTGTGGGATACGCCCGCGCTGGCCTTCAAGTACGGCATGGGCTACTGCACGCAGTACAACCTCGCGCTCGCCCAACTGCTCCGCCGCCTCGGCTTTGAGGTTCAGCCCGTCTTTGCGCTCAAGATTCAGTCGAACTCGAAGCCGGAGTGGCAGATGGGGCACACCTGGCTGAAGGTGACGGTGGACGGCGAGACGCGCGATGTGTGCGCGGGACATGCGGAAAACAAAGCGGGGGCGGTGGATTTCCGTCCCCTGACGACTGTTTATCCCGGCACCCCGCCCGCGCTCCTGGCAACCCATCTCGGGCTGATCTGGTACGCGGGCGTGCTGGAGTGGCGCGGCCTGCTTACGCGGCAGCCGCGACCTTCCTGGATGTGGGAACCGCGGTAGGCTTCGGCTGCGCGGTGGCGGCAAACGCCCACACAAGGCCGCCAAGCAGCGCCAGCACCATCACCACGCGCAGCCAGATCGCCGGCTGCACGAAGGTCAGCGCCAGAATCACGACCACGCTCAGGCCGGCGATGAGCAGCGAGGGCGCCCACTTGCGCCGCGCCAGGAACAGGACCGCCGCGACGACGCCGACCAGCAGCGCGGCGAACCACAGGGCCATTTCCAGCCCCTCCATGTACGGCGGCTCGATCCAGCCTTCCGGGTGCGCCTTGAGGCCGTTCATCATGCGCCGGTTCATGATCGACCCGCCGAGACCCAGCATCACGTTCAGCAGTGGGTTCGGCGCCGCGGTCCCGTTAATGCGCGCGCGGTTAATCAGCCGCGTGCGCCCCTCGCCCGCGTCCTCCAGCTTGAACACCCATGTCCACCCGAACGACTCCGGGATGACCGACTCTGCCAGCAGATAATCGCCCGTTCTGACTTCCGACACCTTGAGCAAGCCCTGGATCATCTGGTCGCCCGGCTGCGGGTTCTGCCACGCGGGATTGATCGCGTTCGCGTTGGTGTAGTCGACCTTGTAGTCGGCCGCGCCAGTCAGCGAGCCGACGCGATCTTCGATCCACGTGAAGCTGTAGAAGCCGCCCTTGTTGTCCGCGATCTGCGCCACCCACGGCCAGACCTGCGCCGGCGCGGCGCTGATCGTGGTCGCGTTCGTCCACTGGACGTCAGCGCGCGCCATCATGCTGTCGCCGGGGAGCGGCATGGTCGTTTCTTCGGCAGTGGCGCCCCACCGCATGCTGGCGTTGAACGCCAGCGCGCAGCCGAGGGCGACGAGGACGGCGACGAGCGCGAGCCCGCCCAGAAAGCGCAGGAGACGAGTGGCGAAGGACATGATGACGACTCCTAAAATGCTAGACCCGACGGTTTTCGGAAAGCCGTCGGGTCTTAATTTACTTCAATGCGCTGATGAACGCGTCGAGTTGCGCGTCGCTCCAGTCCGACTTCGGCAGGCCGAGCATCGCCATAGTGAACCCGCGGTCGCTCTGGTAGCCGATCATGGCCTGCTTCCACGGGCCGCTCGAAGCGTCGCCCTCCGCGATGACCAGCTCGGCCTCCTCGTCGCCCAGCAAAACCGCGCGCCGCTCAACCACGCGCATTTCGTTGCGATTCCACCGATAGCGGCCATCGGTCCACTTGCTGATGTCTTCGGCCAGCTTCTCAACATCCGCATGCGTCTCAGGGCCAAAGTAGGCGTAGATGATGTGGCCGTTGCGGCCGGATGCGGGCTTGTAGGCCACGACCTCGAGCTCGCCGATGCGGACGGTGTAGTCGGTGGCCCAGCCGGCCGGCGCATGTCCGCCGACGCGGATTGCGGCCCGCTCGACGCGGTTCGGGCTGACGCTGACCGACGTGGTGCGGACGGTGAAGAGCGCGACGCCCGCGGCGATGGTCCCCGCGCAGAGGCAGGCGAGGAAGAGCAGGCCGGCAACGACGCCGATGATGATTTTTGTGTTGCGACTCATGGTGTGTTCTCCCTGGGATACGATATTTGTAACGGTTGTCGCAAGGATATACGTGGGGGAGGAGGTTGAGTTGCGCGGCGCGCTGAAGCGCGCACTACGAACTTCTAAAGGTAATTTGCGCCCTACTGTACGCCGGTTTCCATCTTTTGACGGATGACCACGAGACGATTGGATGATACCTTAAGGCGAACGAAGGCGCGGCAAGTCGTTGTAGCGTGCGCCATAGCGCGCCTGCCGGTCAAAGATGGAAGGAGGACGTAATGAAGCGGTCTGTTGGCATTCGCAGTTGGCCCTTGCTCAGCCTGTTCCTCGTGTTGAGCCTCTTGCTCTCCGCCTGTGGTGGCGCCGCAACCCCGGCCCCCCAGGCCACCCCGCAAGTCGTCGAAAAGGTCGTCACGCAGATCGTCGAGAAACCCGTGGAAAAGGTCGTCGAGAAGACGGTCGAGGTGCAGGTGACCGTTGCGCCGTCAACTGACGTGGGCACGATGCGCACCGGCGCGGCGGACGAGCCCGTCCTCATCCCCGACGTGTCCGGCGACATCGAGTTCTGGCACTTCTGGGCCTCGCCCGTGCGCCGCAACGCGATCCGCCGTGTGATCGCGATCTGCCAGCAGAAGCTGCCCAACATCAAAGTGACCGACACGGTCAAGCCGTTCGGCGACATCTGGACCGCGAACCTGGCCGCGGTTGCGGCAGGCTCCGGCATGCCCGATGTGATCGTCTCCGACCGGCCGCAGTTGCCCAAGGACGCGGCCGACGGCGTGTACATGCCGCTGCAGGAGTGGGCCGACCGCGACAACGTCAAGCGCGAGCAGTTCTACGACTGGGCGTGGGACCAGGCCGTCTACGAGGGGAAGACCTACGGCATCCCGCACGAAACCGACGTCAATGTGCTCTTCTATAACAAGAACCTGTTCCAGCAGGCCGGCCTCGACCCGAACAAGCCGCCGACGACGTGGGCCGAGGTGGAGGAGTACGCGAACAAGCTGGACGTGATCGAGAACGGCGAGCTCAAACGCGTCGGCTTCTTCCCGCTATGGAACCGCGGCACCGACTTGTGGCAGTACACCAACAGCGCGGACATGATCGCGCCCGACGGGACCATCCAGATCAACAACCCGAAGATGGTCGAGACGGTCGAGTGGATGAAGAAATGGGTTGACCGGTATGGCGGCTGGGAGAAGCTGCAAAGCTTCAAGAACCAGTTCGGCGCGCCGCCCAACGACATTTTCATGCAGAGCGGCGTGGCAATGTACGTCGACATCTTCGGCTACAACTCCGCGCTCCAGTTCTATCGCCCGACCGTGACGCTGGACAACGGCGAGAAGCCGCGCATGGACTGGGGCATTGCGCTGCTGCCGTACAACACGGAGCCCGGCACGTCGAGCGGCGGCTTCTCTATGTCGATCCCGACCGGCGCGAAGAACCCCGAGGCCGCGTGGGAGTTCATCAAGTGCGCGACCGGGCCGGAGGGGCAGGCTTCGTGGGCGCGCGACACGCAGGCGCAGCCAACCAACCTGAAGGCCGCGAAGGACCCGGTGCTGCTGGCCGACCCCGCGTGGCAGATCGTCGACCAGGCGCTCAAGACGAGCACCGGCGGCGTGTACGTGGCGAAGTACCCGAACTGGGCCGAGCAGCTCACGCAGCGGTGGGAGCAGGTGTGGCTGGGGCAGCTCTCCCCGCAGCAAATGCTCGATGAGGTCCAGGCTGCGGTGGAAGCCGCGGTGAAGTAGAGATTTGCCACAGAGGACGCAGAGAGCCCAGAGAGGTTGTAGCGCAAACTGCTGATTTGTGCGCTACACTCCTCTGCTTCCTCTATGTCCTCTGTGGCAAAGGAATCCCGCAGGGAGGAAAATCATGGCCCTGGCAAACGCAACGCGGCGTCCCCGCCTGCGCCCTGCGGCGCGGGAGGAACTGACCGGCTGGCTGATGGTTCTGCCGTGGCTAATCGGCTTTTTGCTCTTTACGGCCGGGCCGATGTTCTATTCGCTGTACACCAGCTTCACCAAATACAACATCATTGCCGACCCGAAGTGGATCGGCCTGCAGAACTACCGCCAGCTTTTCACCGCGGACCCGCTCTTCTACAAGGCGCTCGCCAACACCTTCTGGATGGTCGCGGTCAAGACGCCCCTCGTGATGATCGCGGCGCTCTCCATCGCCATGCTGCTCAACCTCAACCTGCCCGGCGACAAGAGCTATCGCACGATCATCTATCTGCCGAATGTGCTCTCCGGCGTGGCCGCCGTGTTCCTGTGGCAGTGGATCCTCTCCCCGCGCGGGCTGTTCAACACGTTCCTCGATAAGATCGGCATCAACGGGCCGGGGTGGTTCTTCGATCCCGCGTGGACCAAGCCGGGGATGGTGGTCATGGGGATGTGGTGGATCGGCGGCAACGTGCTGATTTACCTCGCCGGGCTGAAGGGCATCCCGAAGGAGTTGTACGAGGCCGCGGAGCTGGACGGCGCAACTGGCTGGCGCAAGACGATTCGCATCACCCTGCCGCTCCTCTCCCCGACCATCTTCTTCGAGGTGGTCACGCTCATTATCGGCACGTTCCAGATCTTCACGACCGCGCTCATCCTCTCCGGCAAGGACTACGCGCTCGGCGGGCCGGGGCAGTCGATGCTGTTTTACGTGCTGTACCTGTACAACCGCGCGTTCGGCAAGGTCGGGCAGGGCGGCTTGCAGATGGGGTACGCGTCAGCGATGGCGTGGATTCTGTTCCTGATTATCCTCGCGGTGACGCTGTTCCAGTTGTGGCTGGCGCGGCGCTGGGTCTATTACGAGACGGAGGGGTGAGATGAGCGCCGAGACGCGCGTTCAAGGCCCCGCCATCGCGCAACCGGTGACGCGCAACCGGTTCGCGCCCAAACGCATCGCGCCGGGGCAGATCATCGCCCTCGCGCTGATGATCCTCATCTGCGCGCTCTTCATCATCCCGTTTATCTGGATGATCAGCACCGCGCTCAAAAGCCCCGAAGAACTGATGGGCACGCACTGGATTCCGCACCGCCTCGCGTGGGAGAACTTCTCGGATGCGTTCAGCTTCGGCATGTGGCGCGAGTGGACGATCAACACGGTCATCATCACCGTGCTCAACGTCATCGGCATGACGCTCTCGTCGTCGCTCGTCGCCTATTCCTTCGCCCGGTTGCGCTGGCGGGGCCGCGACGCGCTCTTCTCGCTCGTGCTGGCGACGATGATGCTGCCCGGCGTGGTGCTGATGATTCCGCAGTTTGTGCTGTTCGCGCAGTTGCCAGCGTTCGGGTTGCAGGGATCAAAAGTCTGGGTCAATACGTTCTTACCTCTTGTCGTCCCCGCGTTCGCCGGCGGCGCGTTTAACATCTTCCTGCTGCGGCAGTTCATGCGCGGGATTCCAATGGAGCTATCCGAGGCCGCGCGCATCGACGGCGCCAGCGAATGGCGCATCTGGTGGAGCGTGGTCGTGCCGCTGAGCAAGGCGGGCATCGCCACGGTTGCCATTTTCCAGTTTCAGGGCGCGTGGCAGGACTTCATGGGGCCGCTGCTGTACCTGCAGAGCGAGTCAAAGTACACGCTGCAACTGGGGCTGCGCCAGTTCGAGGCTGCGGCGGGCGGCTCGCCCGCGTGGAACTGGCTCATGGCCGCAAGTCTGCTGGTGATTCTGCCCGTGGTGGTGGTGTTTATCACCTTGCAGCGGAATTTTATCGAGGGGATTTCGATGACGGGGATGGGGGGACGATAGGGCGCAGAAGGTTCGTAGTGAGCGCTTTAGCGCCCGTCTCGCGCCCGCTGGGCAGAGCGCTGAAGCGCTCACTACGAACCGTTGTCGCTAACAGGAGTCTTTACCGTTGTCCAACCCACCCCTCCTTGCCGCCGTCGACATCGGCAGCACGCACGCGAAGGCCGGGTTGTTCCACCTCAGCGGACAGCCGGTTCGCATTGCGTCGCGGCCGATGCCGTTGCGCCGCGCGACGGACGGGACCGCGTCGTTTGACCCCGACCAGGTGTGGCGGCTGGTGAGCGACGCGCTGGCCGAGGCGGTTGCTGCGGCGGAGGGCGCTGAGATTCGCGCGCTTGGTGTGACGAGCATGGCGGAGAGCGGGCTGCTGCTCGACCCGGAGACGGGCAGCGCGCGCACGCAGATGATCCCCTGGTTTGACACGTCCGCAGGATCTGACGCCGCGCGGCTTGCCGCGGAGAGCGACGGGTTCGAGCGGTTCAGCGCGACCGGGTTGCGCATGAACTACAAGGCCGGCGCGGCAAAGGTCGCGTCGGTCGTCCGACAGCGCGGGCACGAGGTGTTGCGGGGCGCGGCCTGGCTCTCTGCCGCAGATTACATCGCGTACTGGCTGACCGCCGCCCTGCGCACTGACCCGACACTTGCCGCGCGCACCCATGCGTTTTGCCTTGAGACAGGCGAATGGGACCGCGACTGGTTGGAGGGAGCAGGGTTGCGGCGCGAGGTTTTCCCGCGCGTCGCTCGTTCCGGCGAGATCATCGGCCGCGTGACGGAACGCGCTGCGGCGGAGTGCGGGCTGCCCGCGGGCCTGCCGGTTGCGATTGCAGGACACGATCATGTCGTTGCGGCGCTGGCGGTTGGGGCTCTGGCGGGAAGCCGCAGCCTCGACTCCATGGGCACCGCGGAATCGCTGGTGGGCGGCATGGCGCGGCGCGGCCTGACCCGCGAGGACTATGCGTCTGGGCTGACGTTTGGGCCGCAGCCGGGGATGGACGACGCGACACGGTCGCGCCTGCACTGGATGGGCGCGCTCTCGGCGTCGGGCGGCTCCATTGAATGGCTGCGGACCATGCTCGCCGATCCCCATGTCTCGTACGACCACCTGCTTAACCTGCTCAGCCGCGCGGAGCCAGGGCCGTCGCCGATCCTGTACTTCCCGTACCTCGCCGGCGCGCAGGCGCCCGATCCTGATCCGGCCGCGCGTGGCGCGTTCGTCGGACTGACCGCGCGACATACGGCAAGCGACCTCGCGCTGGCGGTCATCCAGGGCGCGGCCTACGAGATGGAGCGCGTCCGCGCCGCGGCCGAGCGGCTGACCGGCGCAATTGACGAGTTAGTCATTGTGGGCGGCGGCGCGCGCATCCGCCGGTGGCTTCAGATCAAGGCGGATGTGGCGGGGCGGCCGGTCACGGTGTCGCCGCACGAGGAGGCTGCCTTGCTCGGCGCGGCGCTGCTGGCGGGAACGGGCGCGGGCGCGTACGACAGCATTGCCGCTGCGGTGGAGACGGCTAACCGCGAGCGCGGGGAGACGATCCTGCCGGATATGGTCGACCACCGCGCGCACCGGCGGCTGCTCGACGGGCCGTATGCCGCGCTGCAAGGGCCGTTGCGCGAGGCATCGGCTGCGCTGGCCGTCGCCATGCGCGAGGACGAAGCCATCTTATGACGCGGCCCCGCCCTTCCAACCTCGTCACGCTGCGCGAGTTGCTGCCCGATGCCGAACGCCGCGGCTACGCAGTCGGCTCGTTCGCGCCGCGCTACCTGCGCATGATCCCGTTTGCGCTCGCAGCCGCGCAGGAGATGAATTCGCCAGCGATCATCCAAATCTCCGCCAACGAGTTGCGCTGGTTTGCCACGACGCCCGCGCAGTTCGCCGCGGCCTTCTTCGACGCGCTCGCCGCGGAACGCATCACCGTACCCGTCGCGCTCCACCTTGACCACACGAAAGACGTGGCGACCATCGAGCGCGCGATGGAGGCTGGGTTCACGTCCGTGATGATCGACAGGTCAGAACTCCCGCTCAACGAGAACGCAGCGGCGACGCGCGCCGTCGTTGACCTGGCGCGGCCGCGCGGGGTGACGGTCGAGGGGGAGTTGGGCCGCATCTTCTCCGCCGACAAGTTGGAGACGAACGAGGATCGCGAACTCTATACCGTGCCGGAGGAAGCCGCAACGTTCTGCGCGCTGACCGGCGTTGACGCGCTCGCGGTCTCGGTCGGCACCGCGCACGGCGTGTACAACGTCCGCCGGCCCACTATCGACTTCGACCGCTTCGCCGCAATCCGCCGCGTCGCTCCCGCGCACCTCGTGCTGCATGGTGGGTCGGGTGTGCCGGAGGACATGGTGCAGCGGGCCATTCAGTTGGGCGTGAGCAAGATCAACATTGCCACCGATTTGGAGCAGGCGATGCTCGCCGCGCTCGGTCGAGACGCGCGGATGTCGAACGCGGAGCTGGACGAACTGGGCGGCGCGGAGCTGGAACGCGCCGGGCGCGCGGTGGCCGGCGTGGTGATGGAGAAGATGGCGCGGTTTTTGGGGAGCGTGGGGCGCGGCCATCTCGAATAAGCGAAAGAAAATCGAATAAGCGAATTGCGCCCGCGTGTTCCGCGCGTACCTCCAACGTCACAGCATCATTCGTTTATTCGATCCTCACTCACTTGTTCGAGATGGCCGCACCCACTATGACAACGATCACGGGGAGCGGCAATGCGACACCTGCTAACACTCATTCTGTCAATCATCCTCCTCGCCGCCTGCGTGTCCGCCACGCCGGTTGCGACTCTCACACCTGCGCCGACGTTATCACCCACTACAGCGCCCTCCCCCTCACCCACCATCGCGCCAACTCCCGCGGCCACGGCTGCCCTCGCGAATCCCGTCCTTGACCGCGACTTCCCAGACCCCGACGCGCTGCGCGTAAACGGCGCATGGTACGCCTACGCGACCAATGCCAACGGCATGAACATCCAGGCCGCCACCTCGCCCGACCTCGTCAACTGGCGCTTTCTCGGCAATTCGCTGCCGCGCGCGCCGCGGTGGGCGGGACAGGGGTTCGGGTATAATTGGGCGCCGGAAGTGGCGCGGTTCGGCGATAATTATGTGATGTACTTCACCACGCGCTACACTATCGGTTCGGGCGGCACGCAGTGCATCGGGCTGGCGACCAGCGCGGCGCCGGAAGGGCCTTTCCTGCCGACCGAGGCATCGAACGAGAAGCCGTTCGTGTGCCAGCAGAACGAGGGCGGGTCGATTGATCCCTCGACGTTCACGGATGACGACGGGACGAGCTACCTGCTCTGGAAGAGCGACGCTAACTCGCGCACGGGCAAGACGTGGCTGTATATCCAGCGGCTATCGAAAGACGGCCTGTCGCTCGAAGGGGAGCCGACGCGCCTGATCTCCGCGGACGCGCGATGGGAGGGTGTGCTGGTCGAGGCGCCCACGTTGTGGAAGCATGAGGGCCGCTACTACCTGTTCTACTCGGCGAACGACTACGCGTCGCGCAATTATGCGGTAGGCTACGCCGTGGCGGACAAACCGGAAGGGCCGTATACCAAGGCGGAGGAAAACCCGATCCTCAAGACCACGCTCAGCGCGGGGATCGTGGGGCCGGGAGGGCAAGATATTCAGGTGGGCGCGGACGGCAAGACGTACATGCTGTTCCACACGTGGACGCCGGGCGCGTATCGCGCGCTCGCCATCGCGCCGCTGGAGTGGGTGGACGGCAAGCCAGTCGTGAAGCTGCCGCCGCGCGCGAGCAAATAACAAACGCGCTGCAACCTCGCCTGCGGTTGGAAACCCGCAGGCTGTCACGGAAAACCGACCGAGGTCGGTTGAACCTGCCTCGGCAGGTTTGGCGTATCAGCTTGCGGTTGGAAACCGCAAGCGACCCTCGGTCAATAAGGATTTATCGGAGGATCATCTATCGTGAAAGACCGCATTATGCGGATGATCGGCAACGCGCACGTCGACCCGGTGTGGCTGTGGCGGTGCGAGGAGGGGTGCCATGAGGTGATGGCGTCCTTCCGCTCGGCGCTCGACCGGATGAACGAGGAACCGGATTTCGTCTTCACCGCGTCGTCGGCCGCGTTCTACGCGTGGGTCGAGCAGATCAGCCCGGCCATGTTTGAGGAAATCAAGCGGCGCGTGGCCGAAGGCCGCTGGGAGATCGTCGGCGGCTGGTGGGTGGAGCCGGACTGCAACATCCCGCACGGCGAGTCGTTCTGCCGTCACGGGCTGTACGGCCAGCGTTACTTCAAGGAGAAGTTCGGCCGCATCGCGAAGGTCGGCTACAACCCGGACAGCTTCGGGCACGCGGGAACGCTGCCGCAAATCCTGAAGAAGAGCGGGCTGGACTACTACGTATTCATGCGCCCCAGCCGCCAGGAAAAGGGGCTGCCGGGGCTGACCTTCTGGTGGGAGTCGGACGACGGCTCGCGCGTGCTGGCCTACCGCATCCCGTACGAGTACGGCACGAAGCCGGAGGACATCGACAGGCACGTCGAGCGGTGCGCGGCCGAGCTGCGTCCGCCGCATCGCGAGATCATGGTCTTTTACGGCGTCGGCAACCACGGCGGCGGCCCAACGCGGCGGAATATCGCGTCAATCCACCGGCTGAACGAGGATCCGAACCTGCCGCGGCTGGTTTTCAGCCGAACCGAGGACTATTTTGCGTCGATCGAGGCTCAGGGGTTGACGCTGCCTGTCGTCCACGACGAGTTGCAGCACCACGCGGTGGGCGCGTACGCGGCGCATTCAGGCATCAAGGCGTGGAACCGCCGCGCGGAGCGCATGTTGATGGCCGCGGAGAAGTTCTGCTCGCTGGCGTCCGTGCTGACGAAATCGCCCTACCCTGCGGAGGAATTGCGCCGCGCGTGGCGTCAGGTGCTCTTCAACCAGTTTCACGACATCCTGGCGGGGACCAGCGTTGAAACCGCGTACGAGGATGCGCGCGACGCGCTCGGCGAGGCCATGTCGATAGCCGCGCGCTCGCTCAACACCGCGACGCAGTCGCTGGCATGGAACATCGTCGTGCCGCGCATCGAGGGGACGAATCCGCTCGTCGTGTTCAACCCGCACGCGTGGCCGAGCAAGGCCATTGTCGACATGGAGTACGGCATCCTGCCCGAAGATCACGCGCTGGTGGACGACGAGGGGCGCGCCGTACCTTTCCAGCGCGGGCAGTCGGAGGCCGCGGTGCGCCGCCGCGACCGGCTGCAATTCATCGCGGAGCTGCCGCCGCTGGGGTATCGGGTGTATCGCGTCGTTCCGACAGATCCGACCGAGGAAAGGTTCGTAGTAGGGGCTTTAGCCCCCGGCGCGGAGGGGGCTGAAGCCCCTACTACGAACCCAATGCTGGAGAACGAGTTTTTCCGGCTGGAGTTCGACCGCGAGACGGGGTATCTGACTTCGCTGTTCGACAAGCGCGCGAATGTGGAGGCGCTGGCCGGGCCGGCGGCTGTGCCCGATGTGCTGGAGGACCACAGCGATACCTGGAGCCATAACTTACTCCGTTATGACAAAATCGTCGACAGGTTCAAGGCGACGAGCGTATCGGTGATTGCCAGTGGACCGGTTAAAGCCGTGTTGCGGGTAGTGAGCGAGTGCGGGCGGTCGAAGATCGTGCAGGACTTTACCCTCTACGCGGGGCTGGATCACATCGACGTGTTCTGCCTCGTCGACTGGCATGAACAGCGCAAGGCGCTCAAGCTGCGCTTCCCCATCAACGTCCACTTCCAGGCCGCCACGTCGCAGGCCCCTTACGGACACATCACGCGCGCCGTGACCGGCGACGAAGAGCCAGGCGGCGCATGGGTGGACCTGTCGGGCGCATCGCGCGTCACCGACGAGCCGTATGGCGTGAGCATCCTGAACGACAGCAAGCACAGCTACGACGTGACCCTCCGCACCATCGGCCTGACCGTGCTGCGCAGCCCGATCTACGCGCACCATGATCCGATGATCCCCGACCCTGCGCGCATCTACTCCTACATCGACCAGGGCATCCAACGTTTTCGCTATGCGATATTGCCCCACCGCCGAAGCTGGCAGGAGGCGGGCACAGTGCGCCGCGCGGCGGAGATCAACCACGGGCCGGTGGCGTTGGCCGGCAACATGGGGCCGGAAGGGTTCCTGCCGTTGAGCGGGTCGTTCCTGCAGGTGGAGCCGCTCAATGTCGTCGCGCAGGTGCTCAAGCAGGCAGAGGACGGCGACGGGCTGGTGATTCGACTATACGAATCGGCGGGTGAGGCCGCGCACGCGACCATCACCCTGCCCCACCTCGGCCGTGAGTTCACCGCAAACTTCGCGCCGGGCGAGATTAAGACGTTCCTGCTGCCGCATGACCCGAAATCGCCTGTGCGCGAAGTGAACATTCTGGAATGGGAAGTTGAGCCTTAACAGGATTCGAGGATTTTGAGGATTTACAGGATTCTGGGAAGCGCAATCCTGTCAATCCTGAGATTCCTGAAAATCCTGTAGGCGCGCTGTAATAAATCGGGACGAGCGAATGAGATTCTTTACGACGCAGAAGATCGAGCGGCTGCTGGGGGAGGTGGAGGCGGCGGTTTATCGCGAGGCGGTGACGCTGCGGCAGTGGAAGGCCATCGAGCATGACATCGCGGGCGCGGAGGCGGTCGACTTCGATGACTCCCCCTGGCGCGACTTCACACTGGGGGACGCGTGGGGCGGATACGATATTGTGGCGTGGTTCCGCGCGCGGGTGGAGATTCCCGAGGCGTGGGAAGCGGCCACGCGGCGACGAAAACTGGCGCTGCGCTTTCTCGTTGGGCCGCGCGAGGAGGGCAACTCCACCGCGGAGACGTTGCTTTATGTCAATGGCGAGCCGTTGCAGGCGATAGACCGCTGGCATGAAGAGGCGTGGCTGCCGCCAGAGACATATGCGGACGGCGCGGTGACACTGGCGTTGCGCGCATGGAGCGGCGTGTTGCAGGTGCCGCCGGTGCGCCACTTCCGCCGCGCGGAGCTCGTCCTCATCGACGAGCACGCGGAGCGACTCGCCCACGTCACCCGCGCGCTCATCCAGGCGATCCACGAGCTGCCGGAAGGCGACCTGCGCCGCAACGTCATGCTGGAGGCGCTGCGCCAGGTCTATCTCGGCGTCCAGTTCAACCTCCCGCGCAACGACCGGTTCTACGAGAGCATCGCCGCGGCCGACCGCGCGCTCTCCGCGCAGGTGGAGATGTGGCACGCGACGCGCGAGCTCAAGCCGAGCGTTACGGCCATCGGCCATGCGCACATCGACCTGGCGTGGCTGTGGCGGTTGCGGCACTCGCGCGAGAAGGCGGTGCGCACCTTCTCCACCGCGCTCCACCTGATGCGGCAGTACCCCGACTACCGCTTCATGCACTCCGCGCCGCAGGCGTACAAGTTCCTCAAAGCCGACAACCCCGGCATCTTCGAGCGCGTCAAACAGCGCATCGCGGAGGGTCGGTGGGAGCTCACCGGCGGCATGTGGGTCGAGGCCGACACCAACCTGATCGGCGGGGAATCGATGGTGCGCCAGTTCCTCTACGGGCAGCGGTTTGCGCGGGCTGAGTTCGGCGTCGACATGAGCGTCCTCTGGCTGCCCGACGCGTTCGGCTACTCCTACGCGCTCCCGCAGATCGCGCGGGGGAGCGGCGTGCGCTACTTCGTGACGAGCAAGCTTAGTTGGAGCCAGTTCAACCGCTTCCCCTACGACACCTTCACGTGGCGCGGGCTGGACGGTTCGGAGTTGCTGTCGCACTTCATCACCACGCCGGAGATCGAGAATCCGGGCGGCAGCGGCCACACCTACAATGGTCAAATCACCCCCCAGGAGTTGTGGGGCATCTGGAACAACTACCGGCAGAAGGACATCAACGACGAGCTGCTGATGCTGTTCGGCTGGGGCGACGGCGGCGGCGGGCCGACCCGCGAGATGCTCGACCGCGCGGAGACGTTCCGCAACCTCCCCGGCATCCCGTCAGTGAAGCTGGACAGGGCCGAGCCGTATTTCGACCGCCTCGCGAAGCGCGTGCGCGCGGCCGACCTGCCCGTGTGGGACGGCGAGCTTTATCTGGAGATTCACCGCGGCACGTACACGTCGCAGGCGTTCCTCAAGCGCGCCAACCGGAAGGCCGAAGTCCTCTACCACGACGCGGAGTGGCTGAACAGCCTGGCCGATGCGCTGACGGGCGAGCGCGGCTACCCGGCGGACGCGCTGCGCGAGGGGTGGGAGGCGATCCTGCTGCACCAGTTCCACGACATCCTGCCCGGCTCGTCCATCCACCAGGTGTACGACGATGCGCGGGAGGCATACCGCCGCATCGAGGAGATCGGGTGCGAGGCGCTGGAGGCCGCGCAAGAGCGCATCACGCAGGGGATTCCGGCGGAAGGCGAGACGCTCGTCGCCTTTAACTCGCTCAGTTGGGAGCGGGATGACGTCGCCACGGTGCTGTGGGAAGAGGACCGCGCGCCGATGACCGTCCTGCGTGCCGATGGGACCCCCGCGCCGGCGCAGGTGGTGTGGGAGGATGACATCCCGCTGCTGCTGGTGGAGGTGGAGGCGGTCCCGTCGCTGGGCTACCGTGCCTATCCGCTGATCGCCGCGCCGCAAACGGACAGCGACGGGCTGATCGTCACGCCCGACCGCCTCGAAAACCAGTTCTGGCGCATCGAGCTGAACCGCGTCGGTCAGATTCGCTCGCTCTACGACAAGCGCGCGCGCCGCGAGGTGCTCGCGCGGCAGACCGAGCGCGATCCTGGCCGCGCCAACGTCTTCCAGGCGTTCGAGGACAAGCCGATGAACTTCGACGCGTGGGACATCGACATCTACTACCAGGAGAAGGTGACGGAGATCACGGGGCTGGTGGAGGCCGTGGTCGAGGAGACGGGGCCGGTGCGCGGGACGCTGCGGCTGGTGTGGCGGCATGGCGACTCGACCATCACGCAGCGGATGAGCATCTACCGCGCCTCCCCGCGCATCGACTTCCGCACGGAGGTCGACTGGTGGGAGCAGCAGGTGTTGCTCAAGGTCGCATTCCCCGTGGCGGTGCGCTCCACCCGCGCGACTTACGAGATACAGTTCGGCTCCCTCGAGCGCCCAACGCACTGGAACACGTCGTGGGACTACGCGCGCTTCGAGGTGGTCGGGCACAAGTGGGCGGACCTGTCGGAGGGCGGCTACGGCGTGAGCCTGCTGAACGACTGCAAGTACGGCCACGACATCAAGGGGAACACGTTGCGCCTGACGCTGCTCAAGTCCGCCGTCGCGCCGGATGCCACCGCGGACAAGGGGCGGCACGAGTTCACCTACAGCCTGCTCCCGCACGAGGGGGACTGGCGGGAGGGTGGGACCGCGCATGAGGCGTATCAGTTGAACTACCCACTGGCCGCGCGCGTGATCGGGCCGCAAGAGGGGCAGTTGTCGCATGAGGTTAGCTTTGCCGCGGTCAGCGCGGATCATGTAATCGTGGAGACGGTCAAGCAGGCGGAGGACGAGGATGAACGCGGGCGCGCGTGGATCGTGCGCGTCTACGACTGGCAGCAGCGGCGGAGCGAGGGGGTGCGGCTCAGGTTCGGGCGGCCGGTGAGGCGCGCGGTGGCATGCGACCTGATCGAGCGGACGGAGACGCC
>CAZPTI010000010.1:0-33631 GCA_964588925.1 uncultured Anaerolineales bacterium
CGGGTACGTCGTGCTAATGCCGGGCTTCCGTGGTCACGGCACAGTCAACGGCGCACCCGCCGAGGGCATCGAATGGGTGAAGGCGTATGACAACGGCAGCTACCTGTCGCCGATCTTCTATGCCATCGATATCCTGAACTTGCTTGAGGGCGCCGGCACTCTGGACGGTGTCGACTGGAGCAAGTGGGGTTATGGTGGCGCCCACGACGTCAAGGTCGATACCAGCCGCATCTTCCTCACCGGCCACTCACAGGGCGGCGACGCGGCGCTTACAGCTCTGGCCGTCTCCAGCAGCCGCAAACTCGTCAACACCTTCTCAGGCGCGTCGATCTGGAGCGGGTGCTTCGAAGGCCGCGTGGAGCAAGGCGCGTTTTATGGGCCTCAGGAGAACGCGATCGCAAGCAAGACCGACCCGGCCTACTGGCCCACCATGCCGTCCTGGTGGGACGACAGCTGGTACTGGCAGACAATCGATGAAGCGCTGGCTTTGAAGAAGCAAGAGATGTACGACACCGTGCGCATGTACGTGGCCGACCAGAAGAATGCCAATCCCGCAACGAATTCACTGATGACGATCATGGCCACCCTTGACGCGCACAAGTTCCCCTGGCACATGACCGCGCCGCTCGACCTGCACTACTCCGACATGGATCACTACTCCATCCCGTCATGGAATGCCGACCTGGTGCGGATGGTCCGGGCCTCGGGCGGCAAGGCCAACGCCTACCTGTACAAGGGCAACTCGCATGAACTTAAAACCGTCGCGGGCTGGTCTCCAGAAGGATCGACGCCCGGACGGCAGACAGCGATCGAACGCACGATAGCGCTCTTCAACAGCATTCCCTGATCTCGCGGCCGGCCAATCCGCCAGTCACCCAACCATCAAAGGAGGATCTGATGTTCAAGAAGCTCTCCCTCATTGTCATCGTCGCGCTGCTCGCGACGATGATCGCCGCCTGCGCCGCTCCTGCGCCGCAAGTCGTGGAGAAGGTTGTCACACAGGTGGTGGAGAAGGAAAAGGTCGTCGAAAAGGAGGTTGAAAAGGTCGTCACGCAACAGGTCGAGGTCGAAAAGGTCGTGACGCAGGTCGTCGAGAAGGTGGTCGAGGCGACCCCGGTTCCGCCCCAGCCGTCCGGCTGCAATGTTGAGTCGCCCGAAAGTGCCACGCAGATCGACATGCTCGGCTGGGCCTTCCCGATCACTTCGTTCTATGCCAAGGAACTGGAGAAGTGCAACGGGGTGGAGAACATCCGTGTCAACACGCAGTTGCTTGACTCGGGGTCGGCGCGCGAGCAGGCCCGGCTGGCACTGTCCGGCCAGGGCATGTCACCCTACGAAATCGTCCACGTTGACGACCCGCTCCTGACCGAATTGGCGTCACAGGATAAGATCCAGCCGCTGGATGACCTGATCGCCAAGTACAAAGATCAGTATGATCTTGGCGATATCGGCGAAGGCATCTATAAGCTCGGGACCGTGAACGGCAAGGTCTACGGCATCCCGATCGTTGCAAACACCATGCACTACTTCTACAACACCGACACGTTTAAGGAACTGGGTCTCGATGTCCCTGAAACCTATGACGACGTGATCGCCTCATGCGCGAAACTCAAGGACGTCGAGGACGCGGAACTTCCCTTCACGATGAATCTACATGCGGGCTGGGCGTGGCGCATCGAGTTCCACAGCCTGCTCAAGGCGTTCGGCGGTGACTGGCTGAACGAGGACAGCACGCCGAAGTTCAACGGCCCCGAGGGCGTCAAGGCTGTCGAGAAGATGATGGAAGTTGTCGAAGCTTGCATGGGCGAAGAGGGCCTCACGTGGAGCATCGACGACACCGAGATTGCGCTGGAAACCGGCGCGATGCCGAGCGCGCACACGTGGGCGAGCCGCGCTGCCAACATGGATAATCCAGAGAAGTCTAAGCTCGTCGGCAAGATCGGCTTTGCTCCGGCCATGCGCGCGGTGGCGGGCGGACCGCATGCCGGCCCTGCCGCAGCCGACTTCTACGTCATCCCCACCAAGACGGACGTCGATCCGGACCTGATCTTCCGCATCATCATGGAAGCGGCGGATCTGGAAAGCCAGATGGAAGCGGCGAAGCTTGGTCTGGTCACCCGCGATGCGGTGGCCAAGTCCGGCGGCGGCGGACGCTATCTGGAAGCTGCGCTTGAAACGATCAACAACGGCGCCGGCAACTACGGCCCGAATCCCGCCGGCGCGCTGGCCCGCACCGCGATCGAGAACACCCTGCCCAAGGTCGCGACGGGCGAGCTGACGCCGCAAGAGGCGCTGGACGAGGCGGCTAAGCTCTACATCGCAGAGGCAACGAAACAAGGCTACATCAAGTAAGCGACGCCTTTCATCGGTAGAGAACCTTTCCCTCCAGCGGGCAGACCGACTGAGGGGTTACTCGGTGGGCCCAAGATGAGGGAGAGGTTCTCCGGCGGGCGAAGCGAACTCCTGGCTCCAATTCCACTGATAACTGAACATGGGGGTGTCGCCGTGAAACGAAATACGTTCTTTGCCTTCGTGACGCCTAGCGTGACGATGATCCTGCTGCTCATGGTGTTGCCCCTGGTCACAGCTATCTGGCTGGGCTTCAACTTTATCACCTTTCGCAACCTGGATGCGCCGCAATGGGTCGGCCTTCAAAACTACACGGAAGTGCTGACCGACGGCGAGTTTTGGGCCGCAATGCGCTTCACGTTGATTTACATCGTCATCACGGTGCCTGCGCAGATCGTGATCGGCTTCTTCATTGCTTCTCTACTCGACCAGGTGCACCGATTCCGAGGCATCTACATCGCTGCATCGCTGGTGCCGTTCATCATGACGCCGGTCGTTGGCACCCTCATGTTCCGAAACATGTTCGATCGCAGCGGTCTCTACACTTATCTGTTGCGCGAGGTTTTTGAATACCGGTTCCTCATGACGCCAACAACCGTCAAACTGCTGATCATGCTGCACGGAATCTGGTACTCGACCCCCTTCGCGATGATCACGTTGTTTGCGGGGCTGCAATCGCTGCCACAAGAGATGCTTGAAGCGGCGAAAGTCGACGGGGCCAACGCTCTCCAGCGAACCTGGTACGTAGTCATCCCGCACCTCCGATCGCTTCTGGTATTCATCAGCCTTGTGTCGATCATGGACGCATACCGAATCTTCGACAGCATCTTCGTGCTCACCAAGCAGAACCCCTTGTTTAAGGCCGATTCGCTGATGTTCTACAACTTCAAGGTCGCGCTTGGATTCGGTCAGTTGGGGAAGGCGAACGCGATGGCGGTTCTTACGGTCATCGGGATCTTCGTCGTTCTGATCCCCTTCCTTATCCAGACCTACAAGCAGCAGACGGAGGAACGCTGATGGCACAGACCACGCTTCAAGCTCCTGCAGCGGCCAAGACACGCGCTTTTCGGATCGCTGGCAGTCGCGAGCGGCTCAAGATGATTGGTGTGCACGCGCTGCTGATCCTGTGGGTGCTCTATAGCGTCCTGCCGTTCTTCTGGGCGCTGTTGACGTCCATCAAGTCGCCGGTGGAGGCCAACTCCCGGACGCCTAAGATCGTCGGCTTCGAACCTACTGCTGGCAACTATGCCGAGTTGTGGTTGAACATGCCGGTGCGTGACTTTGCGCCTTACGCGCTCGGCCTCGTTGCTCTGATCGTGGCGGTGGTGGGCGTGGGGGTCTGGTCCAAGCGCTGGCGCGTCTCGCGCACGTGGGTCTATATCGGTATCGCCGCAGCGTTGGTCGCGGCTGCGCTGGTCCTGCCCCAACGCGCCAACATGGCTGAGTTCTACAACTACTTCCTCAACAGTGTTATTGTCACTGTCGGCACGCTGGCCGTCTCGCTGACGATCGGCTGCCTCGGCGGGTACGGCCTGGCGCGCTATAGCGGCATTCTCAGCGTCGCGATCCTGGTGGCAGCGCTCGGGTTCCGCGCGCTGCCGAGGATGGCGTTCGTGCTGCCCTACTATTTTCTCGCGCAGCGGACGGGCCTGTACGATACGCATCTACTCCTCATCCTGACGCTCGTGGCCGTTAACCAGCCTTTTACGATCTGGATGCTTCGCAGCTTCTTCATGGAGATTCCGCGAGAGATTGAGGAAGCGGCTATGATGGACGGCGCGGGCCGGCTCACGGCGTTCATAAGGGTGATTGTGCCCATCACCTGGCCCGGCATTATCACGACCGGGTTGTTCACGTTGTTGCTGGCCTACAACGAGTTTCTGCTCGCGCGCATTCTAACCCAGTCAAACTGGACGCTGCCAGTCGCGATCGCGGCGTACACGAGCGGCGAGGACGCAAGTCATCTGTCGATTGCCGCGGCTGGTTCCATTTCAATCACACTGCCAATCATCTTCGTGATCATCTTCTTCCAGAAGTACCTGATCAAGGGCCTGGCATCGGGAGCGATCAAGGGCTAATCCACAAGTTCGGAGCGAGCGCAAGCATGATTTCCGTCGTTCAACCATCTCTCGCCGAGCGGCAAGCCGCCAACAAAGCTCTCATCGCGCGCTTTCGGTCGGCGCTCTACGACCTTGACCCTGCAGGCTTGCCCGGCGTCCTAGCCGAGCTCTTTGCGCCGGACTGTCAGGTCCATCTGGCCCATCCGCTTGGGGACTGTGCGGGGCCGGCCGCACTGTACGAACGAGCGTACGCGCCCCTGATCGCCGCGATCCCGGACTTGGAGCGCCGTGACTTCATTGTGGTCGGCGGGCCAGCAAACGACGGGAGTGAATGGGTGGGTTGCTGCGGCCACTACGTCGGCGTGTTAGAGCGCCCCTGGCTCGGCATCCCGCCCACTCTCAGCATGGTCGCCATGCGTTTTCACGAGTTCTTCCGTATCGAGGGCGACAGGATCGTCGAGATGCAGGGGATCTGGGATATCCCGCAGTTGATGATGCAGGCGCAGGCATGGCCCCTCGCGCCGAGCCTGGGCGTGGAATGGGTGGCGCCCGCGCCGGCCACGCAGGATGGTATCGTCGCGGCGCCCTACGACCCGGAACGAGCCGGCGCCAGCGTCGCGCATATCAGCGCCATGCTCACTGCGATGGGCAAGCATCCGCTACGCGGCGGTCCGGAAGTGATGGAACTAGAACGCTTCTGGCATCCGAAGATGTGTTGGTACGGGCCAGCAGGCATCGGCCAGATGCGCCGCGTCTCGGGCTTCCGCAACTGGCACCAGATCCCTTTCCTCCGGACGCTGCCCGATCGCCGAGTGTATCCGCTTGCTGAAAGCGCAATGTTCGGCGACGCAGACTATGTTGCGGTGACCGGCTGGCCCGATATGCAAATGACCGTGACGGGCGGCGGGTGGCTGGGCATCGCGCCGGGCAACCAGGAGATCACCATGCGCAGCCTCGACTTCTGGCGCCTGGAGAACGGCCTGATCCGCGAGAACTGGGTGTTAATCGACCTCCTGGACGTCTTCAACCAGTTGGGCGTGGATGTCCTGTCGCGGATGCGCGAGTTCACCCATGCGCGGCAACCTGACTTTCGGCTTTAACCGCCTTCTTCCCAAATCGGGGATTTAGCATGACCAACGAACTGACGCAGCGCAACAAGCAACTTGTCTGGGAGTTCTGGCGAAAACTGGATGCCGCGAAGCCCGGCGAACTAACGGATGTCTGCCGCGGAACTATGGCGGAGGACCTTGCCTGGACCGGCTTCCATCCGTTCAACCGGCTCGAGGGTGTGGAAGCGGTTGTCGCAGGCTGGTGGCGTCCACTCCGCGTGGCCTTCCCCGACGCGCGACGCGATCTTTTCATCCTCCTCGGCGGCTGCTATGAGGACAAAGAGTGGGTGTCGGCGACAGGGGTCTTGACCGGTACGTTTTCGCGCGATTGGATAGGGATCCCGGCCTCCGGCCGCCCCACTTGCATCCGTTTCGGCGAATTTGTCGCGCTGCGGGAAGGCCGGATTGTCGAGGACTACCTCTTGCTGGACTTGCCGGATGTGATGCGCCAGGTAGGGCGACGCGTGCTGCCGCTTGCTCCCGCTGAGGACTTCTGGCCGCGGCCGTTCTGCGAGGAGAGCATCCTGCTTACCCCGCAGAACGACGCGGCGTCGGCTGCCAGCCTGCGCCTCGTCGAAGCCATGATCGGTGGGCTGGGGAAGTACGATGGCGCGGACGCCAGCAGGATGGGACAGACCGCTTTCTGGACACCGGACATGCACTGGTACGGACCGACCGGGATCGGCAGCTCGCGGAACCGGAGCGAATACGAACGTAATCACCAGACGCCGTTCCTCACCGCGTTCCCCGACCGCAAGGGCTTCACACACCCTGATGGGGGCCGGCATGTCGCGCGCCTTGCTGAAGGCAACTTCATCGCGTCGACCGGCTGGCCGAGCGTGCGCGCAACGCACCTGGGCGAGTACCTCGGCGTGGGGCCTACCGGCGCGCGCGTCGGGATGCGAGTGGCGGACTGGTGGCGCCGCGAAGGCGACCGACTGGCCCAGAACTGGGTCTTCATCGACCTACCTCACCTGTTCCTCCAGCTGGGGGTCGATCTCTTCGCGCGTTTGCGCGAAGAAAGGAGCGCCGCGTGACCGCGCCGAAAGTCACCGAAGTGATCGGCAACGACATCAACAAGCTCATGAACCCTGGCGCCGAGAAACGGCAGGGCATGGCCGGCTTTGACGAGGATTACCTCGACATCGTGGATTACATTGTGCGCTGCACGCATAAGATCTGGGAAGAGAAGCGGGTGGGCCTCATCTACACGCACTACGGACACAACGCCCTCGTGCATGGCACGCGCGGAGACATCTTCGGGATCGAATCCGTCGTGGCGGGCACAGTGCAGACCCTCGCCATGTTCCCCGATCGCCGGCTCTTTGCCGACGATGTCATCTGGAGCGGCGACGATCAACAGGGGTATTACACCTCGCATCGTATCACTAGCGTCGCTCGTCACAGCGGTTTCGGGTCGTACGGTCCGCCGACCGGGCGCAAGCTCCGTTACCGGGTCATCGCCGACTGCGTTGTGAAGGAGAATCGCATCGTTGAGGAGTGGCTGGTGCGGGATGAGATGAGCATCGCGCGGCAGCTCGGCCTGGACGAAGGCGAGTTGGTCCGGAGGATCGCCGAGGGGTGGGCCGCGCTCAAGGGTCCCGAAAGCGAGCCGGTGGGGGCGGTCGAGCGCAGCGTCGGTCAACTGCCACCCGCGCCCTTGTTGGCACCCACCATCGAAGGTTTTGATATCGAGAGTTTCGTCCGCAACGCATGGCACGAGATCTGGAACCGGCGCATGTTTAGCGAAATCTTCCGCCTATATGCGCCGACCTACGACTGCCATTCGGCCTCGGGGCGCGAACTGTACGGCCACAACGACTATCTGCAATTCGTGTTGGACTGGCTGGCTGCGTTCCCGGATGGGCGGATGCTGATTGACCACTTCGCGGTCCAAAGCAGCGCGGAGTCGGGGCATCGCGTTGCGGTGCGCTGGACCTTTGTCGGCACGCACGAGGGCTACGGCATCTACGGCCAGCCGACGGGCAAGCGGGTGCGCGTGCTGGGCATTACGCACCAACACGTGCGAGACTCCAGGTTCATCTCCGAGTGGACGGTGTTCGATGAGCTGGCCCTTCTCGCGCAGGTACATCAATTCTAGGAGTTGACGATGAAAACCATCTATCGAAACGACTTGCCCGTTCATGCCCTGCCCGGCCGCGGTATTCAACTCGTGACGGGCAAGGAGAATGCTGCCTCCCCCAGTGACGCCATCACGATGGGGTTCGCGCACTACGCCGCGGAATATGGCCCGATGTCGCCGCACCGGCACGCGGAGGAGATCGTCTTTGTGCTGGACTCTGACCGGAGTTACGTGCGCCACGGCGGGTTCGACGCGCAACCGGATGCGCTCGGCGAGCGCCTGCCGCTCGAACGCGATATGATCCTCCATTTTCCAGAGAACGAATGGCACGTGTTCGAGTACGACGAAGGCGGCCATATGACCATCGCCTTCTTCTATCCGAGCTCGGGCGTTTATTCAGGCCAGGTCAAGCCGCGTTGAGCAAGCCGGCCCTTAGCCAAGGCGCTGCAATCGCACCTTAACATTCGCGTGTTGTTCGCGATCACACTATTGACACTGCATTGAAAACGTGTTATGATATGCATACGTATGCAGAAATCATCTTTCGCTTGCTCCAGGCAGGATTAGCGTGGCAAAGTCAGGCGCGAGCCGGGACGAAGTCCGAAAGTGCGCCGGGCGGGTCTCCTCCGTCGAGGTGGCTCGCCTGGCTGGCGTGTCCCAGTCTGCGGTGTCGCGAACCTTCACCCAGGGGGCTTACGTTTCGGACGACACGCGGGACAAAGTGCTCACGGCGGCCAGGCAGCTAGGCTACCGGCCCAACGTCATTGCCCGTAGTCTGATCCAGCACAGCACCAATATCATCGGCATCGTCATGGTGCGGTTCACCAATCCCTTCTATGCCAGCGTGCTGAAGGTGTTCACCGAAAAGCTCCACGGGCTGGGTTTCGCGACGATGCTTTTCAATGTCGGGGGCGATAACGACATCGAAACGGCTTTGCCGCTCGCCCTTCAGTACCAAGTTGATGGCCTCATCATCACATCAGCAACCCTGACTTCTCTGCTAGCTGAGGAGTGCGCGGCTCGGGGCACTCCCGTTGTATTGTTCAATCGTTATGCGACCGGCAGCACCGCGCACGCTGTGTGCTGCGACAATCTCGGCGGGGGGCGGGTAGTTGCCGATGCGCTGCTTGGCGCCGGGCACAAGCGACTGGCGTACATTGCAGGTGAGGAAGGCAGTTCCACTAACCGCGATCGCGAACGGGGATTTGCGCAGCGGCTTGCCGAACGCAGCGCAGGACTCTATTTACGCGAGTCCGGCGACTTCGGATACGGCTCTGGGTTTGCGGCGGCTGCGCGCCTGCTCAACCGGCCTGATCGTCCGGACGCTATCTTCTGCGGCAACGACCTCATGGCGCTGGGCGTACTTGATTATGCTCGGTGCGTACTCAGCTTGCGCGTCCCGGAAGAGCTCTCCGTCATCGGGTTCGACGACATCGAGCAGGCTTCCTGGCCCAAGTATGATCTCACCACCGTGCGCCAACCCATCGAAGCAATGGTGAACGGCTCAGTCGAGCTGCTGCTAGACGCTATTCACTTCCCCGATCGGGAACGGGAGAGTCGCCTCGTTCCTGTTGAGTTCATCGCACGCACTTCAGCCCGCTTGGTCCACGACGGCTGGGCCTGACCCTCGAGGCGCCCTGCTGGAGCGCAGCGGTCTCCACTTTTGATATCCTGGACCCAGTTGGTCCAACTCATTGGCGCAAGTGCATACGTATGCAGAAACGAGGTGCAAGGGAGAGACACCGGTCTGGGTCTTCACGACTAGCGAATCAAGCCATACCGTCAAGGGGAGGATTACATGAAGTCGAGACTCCTGAAACTCATCGTCGCGCTCGTCATCCTGACGACCGTGCTGTCGGCCTGCGCGCAGCCCGCGCCAGCGCCTGGCCCCACAGGCGCCGAGCAGCCGAAAGCGGCTGAACCCACCAAGGCCGCCGAACCGACGCAAGTGGTCGCGGCCGAACCGACCAAGGCAGCAGACGCAGCGCCGACTCAGCCTCCGCCAACCCCAACCCAGGCCCCGACGCCCGTGCCGAGCGCCGCGGACCTCGATCTCGCTACTTACGGGCTCAAGCCCAACAAACCTTATGATGGCACGAAGTTGAAGTTCCTCGTCTGCTGTCCCACGGCTCAGCAGTTCTACTCGCTCAATCAGAAGAGCCTGGAATTCACAAACATGACCGGCATTTCGGTTGAATGGGGCAAGACCCCGTTCGGCTCCTTCCTGGAGGAGTTAGTAACCGAGACTGCGACCGGCGGTGGCAATGCGGACCTGTTGGCGTGGGTGGATAACTGGGGCTATGACCTGCAGCAGTACATTGAACCTCTCGACGGCTTCATCAAAGAGGCCAACATCGACCTGAGCGATTATCCGGAGGCGTATCTGGCCCCCGGCCGCAACAAGGAAGGACAGCAGTTCGGGTTGCCGCTGCGCGGCCATGCGTTTACGCTCTTCTATCGTAAGGACGTGTTCGACGAGCTCGGCCTCAAAGTCCCGACTACTTTCGAGGAACTCGAGGAAGCTGCCAAGCTCGTTGAAGAAAAGACCGACCTGCGCGGCATCGCACCCGTCTACGGTATCAATGCCGGCCAGAACTTGTTTATGTGGTTCAGCCTGATGTGGGCCAACGGCGGCGACCTCTTCGACGAGAACTACAAGCCGACGTTCAACAACGAAGCCGGCGCGGCGGCGCTGCAGCGCTACGTGGACTGGCTGCTCAAGCACAACATTGCGCCTGAGGCGTCCCGGACGTTCATCGAACAGGACGCGCTGAACGAAATGGTGCAGGGCCGCGCCGCCATGTTCATTGGCTGGTCGTGGATGTACAGCAATCTGCTCAACAAGAAGACGGTTGCTCCGGAGGCGTACGGCAACTTCGCCTTTGCAGAGGTGCCGGCATGGGAGGGCAAGGGCAAACCGGCCACCTACGGCTACATCTGGCTCATGGGCATCAGCAAGTTCTCGGAGAACAAGGAAGCTGCCCAGGAATACCTGAAGTGGCTCGCAAGCGCTCACACCGACCGGCGGGTGGTCCTCGACAAATCTGACCCGAAGGTCAGCAATGTCGTCACGACCCACTACTCTGTGATGCGCGACTCCGAGGTCAATCAGGTCAACAACAATCTTCATGAGAATATGGCGCGCGTCCTTGAGAATGCGCGCAATCAGCCGCTCGTGGCGGAGTGGCCGCAGATTCAGTCGATCCTGGAGATCGCGGTCAACGATGCAGCCAATGGGAAGCCGGTGCAGGAGACGCTCGACAAGGCCGCGAGCGAGGTTGAAGCCGTGCTGAAGGCCGCCGGTTACTAAACGCGGCGCAGCTCTCTGATCTGGCAAAGCGATCTTCGAGGCCGGGGCGGGGAAATGCCGGCCACGGCCCTCGAAGATCGCCGGGATGCGTTGGCAGACGCGGATGCTGCGGCGCTATAGCGCGGAGGATTCATGGCGATCGCTCACATGGGAAGACGTCTTGGCAAGTATTTGTTGCTGGCGCCCGCGCTCATTATCATCGGCCTGACGACCATCTATCCCCTGATGAACTCTTTCCTGTTGAGCTTCCAGAAGTGGAAGCTGAGTCAGTCGCAAGCGCCGCAAGGTTTCGTCGGGCTGGATAACTACGTGCGCGCGTTTCAGGACCCGTATTTCCTCAATAGCGCCGTAGTCACGTTGTTGTTTACCCTGATCTCCGTCGCGATGACGATCGTGTTGGGGCTGGGCATGGCGCTAATCCTGTTCAAGCCAACCCGGAGCAACACGCTGGTCCGCGCGATGCTGATCTTCCCGTACGCCGTGAGCGCAGCGCTGAAGGGCTACTCGTGGCGGTTCATGCTCATGCCGGAGTACGGCATCTATAACGAGATGATCAACGCGGTCTTTCCGTTCACAGAGAACATCATCTGGCTAGCCGAGCCCTTCTGGGCGCTATTCTGGCTGGCAACGTCGGAGGTGTGGGGCTGGGCGCCACTCTATGCGCTCATGTTCATCGGTTCGCTGGGGTCTATTCCGCCCGAAATCTGGGAGGCCGCCAAGGTGGATGGCGCGAACAGTGCGCAGGTCTTCTTCAAGATCACCCTGCCGATGCTCAAGCCGGTGCTGGTCGTAGCGACCTTGCTGAAAACGATCTTCTCGCTCAAGCTGTTCGACCAGGTCGTGACGATGACCGGCGGCGGACCGGGCCGCGCTACCCAGACGCTGAATTACTACGTCTATCAGCAGGGCTTCCGCTTCCTCGACATGGGGTATGCGTCGGCGCTGGCGTACCTGCTGTTGATTGCGCTGGGCATCTTTGCGTACCTCTACGTGAAGGTGCTCTACGGGCGCCAGGGGGTTTGACACCATGGCTATCTCGCTCGAAGCCAACAAGCAAGCAGCGCATGCTAGAAAGAGCCCTCTCACCGCGCGTAAGGCCATCGGGTGGGTCGGAGAGAAGACGCTGACACTGGCGGTGCTCTTCTTCGTGGCCTTCCCCATTTTCTGGCTCATCCTGACTGCGTTCAAGCCGGAAAACGAAGTCTACACGACCAGTTTCATCTTCCGGCCGACGCTCGACAACTTCATCACGATCTTCACCGAGCCGTTCAACAACCACGAGTTGGCGTTGAACAGTTTTATCATCGCATCGGTCGCGACGCTGATCACGGTGCCCACCGCGCTGGCCGCGGCCTTTGTCTTCTCCCGTTACCGCTTTCGCGGTGGTTACGTGCTGATGGTGTTGGTGCTCGTCACGCAGTTCATTCCGCCCATCGTGATTGCGCTGCCGTTCTTCAACCTGTTCCGGCGCATCGGGCTGTACGACTCCTATGCGGGCCTTGTGATCGTGTACCTCTCCATCGTCGTGCCCTATGCGATCTGGATGCTCAAGGGCTTCATCGACGCGCTGCCTGCGGAGATCGAGGAGGCGGCGACTGTCGACGGCTGCACCGAGGCGGGCGTGCTGAGGCACATCACGTTCCCACTCGTGATGCCCGGAGTGATCACGACGGCCGTCTTCGCGTTTGTCATGTGCTGGAACGAGTTCACCTACGCGCTGATCCTGACGCGCAACGATGCGCGCACCCTGCAACTTGGCCTAATGTCGACGGTGGGGGTGCGCGGCATTTTGTGGGAGCTCATGGCGGCCACCGGCATGATTGTCATGGTGCCGATGTTTATCCTTTCCTTCAGCGTCCGGCGCTATTTCATCCAGGGCCTGACGATGGGCGCAGTTAAGTAGTCGCAAGCAACGTTGCCAGGGGGTCACGACGTGTCAGCACCGATCTCCGAAATTGAACGCCACGACATTAGCAAGCTGATGAATCCCGGCGCGGAACGACGCCAGAGTATGCAGGGGTTCGACGACGATTACATCGACATCGTCGACTATATCGTCCGCAGCACGCACAAGATCTGGGAAGAACGAGGGATGGGGCTCATCTACTCGCACTACCGCCATAACGCCCTCGTCCATACGCCCTACGGTGCGCTTTACGGGCGGGATGCGATGATTGCGTTGTCGATCTTCACCCTGCAAGCATTTCCGGACCGCCGCGCGTATGCCGACGACGTCATCTGGGGCGGCGATGACGAGGAAGGATTCTACTCGTCGCATCGCATTACGAATGTAGGCACGAACTGGGGGCACTCGAAGTACGGCTCGCCCACCGGGCGCAAGTTCACCGCCATGACCATCGCCGACTGCCTCGTGAAGGAGAATCGGGTCTGCGAAGAGTGGCTGGTGCGCGACGAGATTTCAATGGTGCGTCAGCTTGGCTTCGACGTCAACGAGATCGTCAAGAAGCTCGCGCGGCAGCGCCAGAAGCTCTCGGCCGACGCGCATGAACCCGTCGGCTCGATCGAGCGGGTTGAGGGTCAGACGACGCCCGCCCTGTTGCCTCCCGGCGCAGGCGCCCAAGCTGAGGTTGAGGACTTTGCGCGGCGGACCTGGCACGAGGTGTGGAACTGGCGGCGATTCGATCGCGTGAAGCAACACTACGCGGCGAACTACCTGTGCCACACCGACGGCAATCGCGAGTTATACGGGCAGGACCAGTATATCCAGTGGCTGCTGTCCCTGCTCGCCACTTTCCCCGATGGGCAACTGACGATCGATCACTCCTGCGCGTTGGGCGACGCGGAACGCGGTTATCGCATTGCGCTCCGCTGGACCTTCGAGGGCACGCACCTGATGCCGGGCATCTTTGGCGAGCCGACAGGCAAACGGGCGCGATTCTTCGGCATTACTCAGCAGCGCGTCCGCGGCGGTCAGTTTGTCGAAGAATGGACCTTGTTTGACGAACTGGGGCTGCGAGTGGCGCTGTGCGAGCTGTAAGGCGCGGCTGAGATGAGGGACGTCGCCTTTGTGGAGGACTTCTTCCGCGCGCGCTGGCAGGCGGATCTGGAGCAGGTGCTGGCCCGGCTTACCGGCAAGCCGGCGGATCTGCTCGAGTTCGAGGAAGTCCGCCGGCGATTGCGGGCCGAGGCGCTGCCATCCCGAGAGTTGCGAGAGATTCCACTAGCGGCGATTGTCGGCAGTGTGGGCCGGCCGCGCGACTTCACCCGTGACTTCAAGCCGCGCTCTGATGCCGATGCGACGCGTTGGGTGCGCGTGAAAGCTGGCGCGCTGGACTTGCAGGGGCTGCCGCCGATTGAGGTGTATCAGATCGGCGAGGCGTACTTTGTGCGCGACGGCCACCATCGGGTCTCAGTGGCGCGAGAACTTGGGTTCGAGGTGATTGAGGCGTACGTCACACTCGTGCGCGCCAAGGCGCCGATCACGCTGGACATGGACCTCGACGATCTCGCGCGGGAAGCCCGCCATGTGGAGTTCCTTGAGCGCACGGGGCTCGATGCTGATGCGCCGGAAACGACCTTTGTGGCAGGCGGCGCTGAGGCGTATGACGAGTTAGAACGTCATGTTGCGCTGCACCAGTGCGTGTTATCCGTTGAACGCGGGAGCGAGGCGACGTACCGAGAAGCCGCACGCGACTGGTATGAGCGAGTTTATGCGCCTGTTGCGGCTCTGATTCGCGACCAGGGGGCAGCCGGTGCGTTCCCCGGTCGCTCCGAGGTCGACGTCTATCTGTGGGTGTCGGGCTATCGCGCGCTGCTGGACGAGCGGCTGGATTGGGCGCAGGACGCGGATGACTCCACGGAGCGCCGACCACTGAAGGGCGCGCTCCGGCCGCTCAGCGACGGCCTGCTGGATCGCTTGCGCGGGCTTGACGCCGGACCCCAGCCTGGGGACTGGCGACGCGAACTGTTGCTGGCCGGCGGAGGACTCGACCTGCCGCAGGAGTTTCGCCTGTTCACAAGCCTGCTGGCGCCGGTAAGCGGCCAAAAGGCCGGTTGGCAGGCAGTCAGCCTTGCGCTGGAGATCGCGCGCCGGGAGCGCGGCCGGGTGCTGGGTCTGCATGTAGTGGCGAGCGAGGCGGAGCGCGACTCGGAACGGGCGCACCAGGTGCGCGACGAATTTGAATGGCGCTGTCGGGAGGCGGGCGTCGTGGGACGCCTGGCAATCGAGGTGGGCACAGTGGCCGAGCGCGTCTGCGAGCGTTCGGGCTGGGCCGATCTGACGGTGATGCGGCTGGCCTACCCGCCGCCTCAGGCCCGGCTCGCGAGACTCAACTCCGGCGTGCGCAACCTGCTGCGCTGCTGTCGCAGCCCCGTGCTTGCAACACCTGCGAATTCGGTGTTGAACCTGGACAACTTGCTGCTGGCGTATGATGGCAGCCCGAAGGCCGAGCGAGCGCTCTCCGTGGCGGCCTACATTGCGCAACGATGGGGGGCCCGGCTCGCTATGGTCAGCGTGGGCGAGGCGCTGCCGGACGCCAAGAAGACGACCGCGCGGGGCCTGGCAGCGCTCGAACGTTACCGGGTGAATGCAATTGAGATCCCTGCAACCGGACCGATCGCAGACGCAATCCTGACCGCCGCCGAGTCGCATCACAGCGGGTTGATTCTGGTCGGCGGGTATGGCTACGCGCCAATTCTGGAAATGGCGCTCGGGTCGACGGTGGACGAGTTGTTACGCCGCAGCCGGCTGCCGACCTTGATTTGCCCGTAAGCGCGGCTCACCTAAGCCAAGGAGAGAGAGAATGGCAGAGAACGATGTGATGGTCGATTGCGGCGCGCTGCATGTCTTTGTGAGCGAACTGTTCCGACTGGCAGGCATGCCCCCTGCGGATGCCAGCTTCTATGCCTGGTCGTTGACGCAGACCAACCTGTGGGGAATCGACTCTCACGGTGTGCTGCGGACGAAGGTGTACGTTGACCGGCTGCGCAAGCGCGCGGTCAATCCGACCCCGAATATCCGTAAGGAGCGCGGCGCGCTCGCATTCGAAGTGTTGCACGGTGACGACGGGGCGGGGCCGGTGGTGGCTAAGGCCGCAATGGAGCGGGCCATTGCGCTTGCGGAACAGTTCGGCGTGGGCGTGGTGGGCGCGATGCGCAGCAACCACTTTGGCGCCGCAGCGCTGTACGCCCGGATGGCCGCCGACAAAGGGATGGTCGGCATTGCGATGACGAACGTTGTGCCGAACGTAGTCGCGCCAGGCGGGAGCAAGCCCGTAGTAGGTAACAACCCACTCGCCGTCGCGGCGCCTACATTTGGCGAGTTCCCGTTCGTGCTCGACATCTCGCTATCGAACGTAGCGGGCGGCAAGCTCCTGCTGGCGAGCAAGAAGGGCGAGCGCATCCCACTTGACTGGGCTACCGACAACCAGGGGCGGCCAACCGACGATCCGGACGTGGCGTTCAAAGGTTTCCTGCTGCCGATGGGCGGCTACAAAGGACTCGGGTTGGCCTACATGGTCGATATTCTGAGCGGCGTGCTGACCGGCGGCGCGTTCCTCGACGGCATGAAAGGCATGTACAAATTCCCCGATGATCCAAGCCTGACCGGGCACTTCATGATTGCGATCCAGACCGAGGCGGTCATGTCACGCGCGGAACTCGAAGAGCGCATGACGGCCTTCGTCGACAAAGTGAAGTCTTCGCCGATGTGGGCCCCGTCTCAGGAGATGCTGATTCCGGGTGAACTCGAGCATCGCATCGAGAAGAAACGACGCGCTGAGGGCATCCCGCTGCCCGCCGCGCTGTACGATGAACTGGTTGCGCTCGGCGAGGAGTTGGGCGCAATGAGCCGGTTGAGTTAGTTTGGTCCTGCGAATCTGTCCCACATCCAAACACAACACAAGGAGATACTTAGATGACCGAGCGTAAGTTCCTCTGGTGGCAAGAAATGCCCTATACCGAAGTGTGCCGCTGGGCGCAGGAAGAATGCGACCTGGCAATCTTGCCGATCGGCGCAATTGAGCAGCATGGCCCGCACAGCCCGTGCGGCGTGGATGCGTACAACGCCATGGGCATGGCTGAACTGATCGCAAAGAAGTCAGGCGCCATGCTGCTGCCGTGCCCCATGTACGGCTCGCATCCGTACCATCACTGGTACATGCCCGGGACGATTCCACTCAGCTATGACACCCACACGGCGATGCTCGTCGACATCGTCAAAGGCGCGGCGGTGTCAGGCTACAACAAGTTCATCATCCTTTCGGCGCACGGCCAGGTCAGCACCACGCTGGTTGCGGTGCACAAGTTGGGTCTGGAGGGCCATTTCACCCTTTCGCTGCATTGGTACGATTTCCTCCGCGACAACAAGGACGTCCTGAGTGACTACATGTGGCACGCAGATGAAGCGGAGACCTCCGTCGGGCTGTATCTGTATCCGCAGTACGTCGACATGAGCAAGGCCGAGAAGGGCGGCGGCGAAGCGTTGGTCGATCGCAAGTGGATCATCGCGCCCGGCATGGCCCCGCGTCCCGGTATGATGTACCACTTCGAGGGCACCTTTGCGCGGCCGGAGTACAAGGAACTGCCGAACGGCGTGATCGGCGATCCAACCAAGGCGACGTATGAGAAGGGCCAGTTGCTGGTCGACCGAACCGTCGACCACATCAGCGAACTGATCGGCGACATCATGAAGCGCTGGCCGGTCGGCGTGAAGCCGCCCATCAAGTAAGCGTATCGCGCGGATCAGCCGGCGGTGGCGCGCCTGGCGCCGCCGCCGGGTTTTGGCGACAAATCCATAAAGCGCATGCGCTTTCAGGAGGAAGAGATGGCGGAAGGGTATTTTCATCGCGTTCACCGGCTCAGCCCAACACGCTTCTGGATCAACAATCCAACGCGAGAACAGGCGGATCAGGCGATCGAAGCCGGAGCAGTAGGCTGTACGTTGAACCCGTCATATGGACAAAAGATGATCGACCACCCGGCCGAGGGTCCCTACGCGCTCAAGCTGCTCGAAACGGCGGTGCGCGAAACGACCAACGACTCAGACGCGGTCGCGGAGTTCCAACGCAAGCTTGCCCGCCCGATCTTGGACAAGTTCCTGCCGATCTATCAACGCAACCCGTGCGGCACAGAAGGGCTGGTGAGCATTCAGGGCGACCCGCTCCTGGAGGAAGACCCGCAGGTCATCATCCGGGAGGGACGGGCGAACCGCCTGGTCGCGGAGAACGTGTGCTGCAAAATCCCGACCACTCATGCCGGGCTGGTTGCCATCGAAACCCTCCTCCCCGAAGGTGCGCCGATCAACGCGACCGAAGTGTTCGGCATGGCGCAAGCGCATGCGCTCGGCGAACTCTACCTCAGCCTTCGGCGGAAACATAACAACCATCTCCCGGTCATGTTCTATTCCCACATCGCCGGCATCTATGACGACTATCTTCGCGACTACGCGGTTCGGCACAGTATCGACATCGCGCCGGATCTGCTGGCGCAGGGCGGGCTGGCTATCTCGCGACGCGCGTACCACACGGTGAAAGAGCGAGGTTACGGCATTCACTTTATAGGCGGAGGCGCGCGCTCGCTGCACCACTTCACCGAGCTGGTCGGGGGCGATCTGGTCGTCACGATCAATTGGCAGGGGGCCGCGGAGGAGCTGATCGCGCAGGACGCTCCGGTCATCTATCGTCTCCACAATCCCGTGCCGCCGCACGTCATCGACACGCTCTTAGCACAGCTTCCGGACTTCCGGCGCGGCTGGCTGGACAATGGCCTAACCGTTCACGAGTTTGAAGAGTTCGGCCCTGTGCAGTTGTTCCGCAGCAGCTTTGTAAACAGTTGGGCGAAGGTGTCAGGGCTGGCGGGCAAAATCCGCGCGAAGCTGTAGTCCGACGGCCCGGGCGCCATGCCAAGACGCTCAGCCAGGTACTTTGACACAAACCAATGCTGTGCTATGCTTGCATACGTATTCAATGAGGCTCCAGATGCAAAAGCTGCGCCGCAGCCTATCTGAACGAGGAAAACCATGAAGCTACATAACAGAGTCACAATCATTACCGGCGCTACGAAAGGCATTGGCGTTGCCTGCGCGCACGAGTTCGCTAAAGAGGGCGCAAAGGTCGTCGTAAGCGGTCGGTCCGCAGACCTGGGCGAGGCCGTCGTGCGGGAAATTCGCGCCGCAGGCGGTGACGCCATTTTCGTTCAGTGCGACGTAAGCCAGAAGGCCGAGGTCGATGCGCTGGTCGCGCGCACCGTCGAGCGCTACGGGACAATCGACATTGTGGTTAACAACGCCGGGGTCAACCACAGCGCCAACTTCTTCGACACCACCGAAGCCGATTGGGATTGGGTGATGAGTGTCGACCTGAAGGGCACATTCCTGCTCAGCCAAGCCGCCGCGCGGGTGATGGTGGAGCAAGGCAAGCCGGGCGCGATTGTGAACGTTTCCTCCGTCATGGCACAACTGGCCCTGGCCGACCAGGTACCCTATTGCGCGGCAAAAGGCGGCGTGAACCAACTCACCAAATCGATGGGACTGGCGCTGATCAAGCACGGCATCCGTGTTAACGCGGTTGCGCCCGGACCGGTGATGACTGAACTAATGGAGCGCGTGGTCCACAGCCCCGAGAAGCACGCAGTGCTGATGGACCGCCTGCCGATCGGTTACATCGCCTCGCGCGAAGAGATCGCGCGTGTGATCGTCTTCCTGGCCGGCGACGACGCCAGCTACTTCGTCGGCCAGACCATCTATCCCGACGGCGGGCGCTCGATCCAGGGCTTCCCCCGGCATATGGAGAAGTAGCGATGACCCGTCAAAGCATGAGCGCTCCCAAGCTTGGCCTGATCACCTTCGGCGACGAGCGCCCGCACGAGTGGGAAAAGGTCTTTCGGCGGCTGACTGAGGGGAAGCACGCCGAGGCGTTGGCGTTCTTCCGCAGGTTGGGCGAGCAGATCGATCTGTGCGCATTCGAAGCAGTCGCCCGCACGCGCAGCGACATCGAGGGACAGGCCGTGGCGCTGCGGGCGAGTGGGGCCGAAGCGCTGATCGCGCATGTTCCCTGCTGGACCGCGCCCAACCTCGTGCTCTATGGCGTCCAGCAACTGGGCCTGCCAACGATCCTGTTGTCGAACAAGAGCGCGGCAACGCACGGAACGGTGGGCCTGCTTGGAGCCGGCGGCGCGCTGGATCAGATCGGCTACCGGCACCTGCGGGTACGCGAGGACTTTGACAGCCCACATCTCGCAGGCAAGACGCTGCCCTTCGCGCGCGCCGCGGCCGCGGTGCGCCGGCTGCGCGGCAGCGTCTTTGGCCTGTTCGGCGGGCGTAGCCTCGGCATTGACACCGGCTCGTTCGACCCTATGCAGTGGCGCGAGCTGTTCGGCGTGGATGCGGAGCACATCGACCAGTTGGAGATCATTCGCCGCGCGGACGCGATGGCGCCTGAAGCTGCGGCCGGCATGACGAAGTGGCTGGCCGGCACAGTGGCCGGGATCGGCTTCAATGGTCAGGGGCTGACCCCGGAGAAACTGAACTACCAGGCGCGCTGCTATCTGGCCACTCGCCAGATCGTTGCGGAAAAGGGGTTGGACTTTGTTGCCGTCAAGTGCATGCCTGACCTGAGCACACATTTTGTGCCGCAGTGTTTGTCGGCGGCCTTCCTCCCCAGCCCGTACGACGCCGATGGCAAGAAGGATCCCGTTGCGATGGCATGCGAAGCCGACGCGGACGGCGCGCTGACGATGCACGCGCTCAAGATCATCTCGGGCGGAACCCCACCCTTCTTTGGCGACCTGAGCTATCTGAACGAAGCGACCCGCACGCTCTACCTGCCGAACTGCGGCGCAGTCTGCTCGTGGTATGCCGGCCGTTCGGAGACGCCAGCCGAGAACCTGATGCGCATCGAGTTGCGTCCCAGCGTGCGACCCGGCGGCGGCGCAATCACCTATTTCCGGGCGGCGCCGGGCCCGATGACGCTTGCGCGGCTCTTCCGTCGCAGCGGGAAATACTTCATGGCAATCATTCCCGGCGAGGCGGTCGAGCCGACCGAGGAAGAGTATACGGCATTCGTTGCCGCGCGCGGCGCGCACCAGTTGCCCACAGCATTCGTCAAGGTGAAGGCTGACTTTGACCGCATTATCGCAGAGTATGGCGCCAACCACATATCCGGTGTTGCGGGCCACTACACCGCGGAACTCGAGCATTTCTGCCGCCTGCTTGACATTACGCCGATCGTGCTGGAGTAAGCGCGCGCGGCCAGCCTTCGACAGGAAATGCCGATCATGCCAATCTCAAGCATCAACCCCGCCAACGGCGAGACCCTCGCCTCGTTTGAGCCACTGTCGCCCGCCGAACTCGAAGCGCGGTTGCAGATAGCTGATGCCTCCCGGCGCGTCTACCGGCGCACAACGGTGCGGCAGCGCACCGAATGGCTGCTCAACGTAGCGGACTTGCTCCTAGCGCGCAAGGATGAGCTGGCGCGACTTGCCGTGCTGGAGATGGGCAAGCCGATCCGATCCGCAGTGGCCGAGGTGGAGAAGTGCGCGCTGGCCTGCCGGTACTATGCGGACAACGCGGAGCGGCTGTTGGCTGAAACGGACGTGCCCACGCAGGCCGCCCGCAGCTACGTCCGGTACGAGCCATTCGGCGTGCTCCTGATGATCATGCCGTGGAACTTCCCGTACTGGCAGGCCATTCGGGTCGCTGCGCCAACGTTGGCCGCGGGCAATGTGGGACTGCTCAAGCACGCGTCGAACGTGCCACAATGCGCGCTGGCGATCCAGGACCTGCTTGTTGCGGCGGGGTTTCCGGAGGGCGTGTTCCAGACGCTGCTTATCGGTTCCGACCAGGCAACCGCCGTAATTCAAGACGACCGTATCGCGGCCGTGACTTTGACCGGCAGCGAGCTGGCAGGGCGTTCCGTAGCCGCGCTGGCCGGAAAACACCTTAAGAAGGTCGTGTTGGAGCTGGGTGGGAGCGATCCGTTCGTCGTCATGCCGAGCGCAGACGTGGAACGGGCAGCCCAGGTGGCCGTGCAGGCTCGGTTGCTCAACAACGGGCAGTCGTGCATTGCGGCCAAGCGCTTCATCATCCATGAGGCCGTCTACGAGCGTTTCGCTGGTCGCTTTGTCGAAGGCATGGCGCAGTTGCGGGTGGGTGATCCCCTTGACCCCGGGACCGAAGTCGGGCCGCTGGCGACGCCAGACGTGCTGGCGGATCTGGAAGACCAGGTCCGGCGCTCGGTGGCGCAGGGCGCAATCGCGCTTGCCGGCGGCGAGAGGTTGCCGGGGCCGGGCAACTATTACCGGCCCACGGTCCTCGCCGAGTTGCCGGAAGGCGCGGCCGCAGCGTGCGAGGAAACGTTCGGCCCGGTCGCCGCACTGTTCCGCGTGGCGAGCCTCGAAGAGGCGCTGCGCGTTGCGAATGACACCCCGTTTGGGTTGGGCGCGAGCGCGTGGACGAACGAGCCGGCCGAGCAGCAGGCTTTCGTCGCCGGATTCGAGGCGGGGCAGGTGTTCATCAACTCGATGGTGTTCTCCGATCCCCGTCTGCCCTTCGGCGGGGTCAAGGCGTCCGGCTTCGGCCGAGAGTTGGGCGAGTACGGCTTGCGCGAGTTCCTCCACGCAAAGACCGTGTGGATTCAGTAGGCGGAGCAAGGGATCGTGACCCGGGGGATGGAGGCAGCGATGCCGGAGGTGCTGGTGCGTGCGCACGGCGGGCTCGGCGGCGGCCCGGATTTCGCCGGTTATCAGCCGGTCGACCTCCCGGCCGGCGGGACGCTGCTCGACCTCCAGGACCGGCTGGGCATCCCGCGCGGCGAGGTCGGCCTGTTTCTGGTGGATGGCGAGTTGCGCGACGAGTCCTACACCCCTGCCTCTGCCGCGCAGGTGGACCTTTATCCGGTGTTTGGCGGCGGTTGAGCGTTCGTCGCGAACGCGATTCCCGTCGCGGGAGTGAATAGAGCATGACGATGGGTTACCAGGGGAAGATCCTGCGGGTCGACTTGGCGGACGGCCGCATCTGGACCGAAGAGCCGGGGGAGATGTTCTACCGGCGCTACATGGGTGGACCGGGCATCGGCGTCTACTACCTGCTAAAGGAGATGCGGCGGGGAAGCGACCCGCTCGGTCCCGAGAACATCCTGACGTTCGCCTCGGGCACATTGACCGGGGCGCCCGCACCGGCCGCCTGCCGGTTCGCAGTCACCGCGCGTTCGCCCCTCACGGGCGCGGTGGGCAAATCCGAGGCCGGCGGCTGGTGGGGCGCCGAGCTGAAACGCGCGGGGTGGGACGCGGTGGTGGTCAAGGGCCGCGCGGCAGAGCCGGTCTACCTGTGGATCGAGAACGATGCGGCCGAGCTTCGCCCCGCGCGCCACATATGGGGCAAGACCACCGGTGATGCGCAGGCGTTGATCCGCCAGGAGCTCGGCTCGGAGGCGATTCGAGTCGCGCAGATCGGCCCTGCGGGCGAACACCTCGTGCGCTACGCCAACATTACCAACGAGTTGGCGCACTTTAACGGCCGCAACGGCCTCGGCGCGGTCATGGGCTCGAAAAACCTGCGCGCGATTGCGGTGCGCGGAACGCGCAAAGTCGAGCTGGCAAACCCGGCGGGCGTGACTGAGAGCACGCGCTGGGTGGCCGCGAACATGAAGATGCACCCGCAGGCTTCCGTCCTCCATGAAACGGGGACGCCGGCAGGGATCGTGCCCGTGAACACCTCGGGCGCGCTGCCGACGAACAATTGGACTACCGGCCAGTTTGACGGCGCGGCGGAAATCGGCGGGCAGGCGATGAACGAAACGATCCTGGTCGATCGCAAGGGATGCTACGCCTGTCCTATCCGCTGTAAGCGCGTGGTCGAGGTCGACGAAGAACGCCTCTCGGTCGACCCGAAGTACGGCGGGCCGGAGTACGAGACGCTCGGTTCCTTCGGCTCAAATCTGGGCATTGCGGATCTGCCTCTGCTCGCCAAGGCCAACGAAGTGTGCAACGCGCTCGGACTCGACACGATGTCGGCGGGCATGACGATTTCGTTTGCTATGGACTGCTTTGAACACGGTCTGTTGAGCCCTGTCGAAACGGGGGGCGTGGAGCTCCGCTTCGGCAACGCCGGCGCGCTGCTGCCGCTGCTGGACGATATTGCGCACCGCCGGGGAATCGGCGCGCTGCTGGCCGACGGATCGGAGCGCGCGGCCGCCCTGATCGGTCCCGAAGCGCGGCAGTTCCTGCGCAACGCCAAAGGGCAGGAGGCCCCCATGCATGACCCACGCGTCAAGACCGGCCTGGGGCTCCAATACGCGCTCTCCAGCCACGGCGCGGACCACTGGGTGGCGCAACACGATCCGCTCTACTCGCAGGCCGGGTCGCCTGGGCTGAAGGGGCTGGGACCGATCGGCATTCGCGAGCCGGTGCCAGCGCTGGACCTGGGGCCGGAGAAGGTGCGGTCGTTCTACTACTCGCATCTGCTCACGTCGGCTTATGACCTCCTCGGGATGTGCGTGTTCGGCGCGGTCGGGCGAAGCATCCTGCCTATCGACCGGCTGGTCGAGCTAGTGAACGCGACCACCGGCTGGGACGTGGAGCTGTGGGAGTTGATGAAAGCCGGCGAGCGTCTCAGCGTGATGATGCGGCTGTTCAACCAGCGCGAGGGTTTCACGCGTGACGACGACAAGATGCCGGAGTTGTTCTATACGCCGTTCAAGGGCGGACCGCTGGACGGCAAGGGGGCGATCGACCGTGACACCTTCGCGGGCGCGCTCGAGCTCTATTACGACATGGCGGGCTGGACGGGGCCGGGCGCCTCGCCGAGCGCGGGCAAGCTGGCGGAATTGGGTCTGACGTGGGCCGCGGCTGACCCGGCTGCAGGAGGGCAAGTTGCGTAAGGTCACGCCGGACGACGCGCTCGAATACCACCAACTCGGCGGCCGGCCAGGTAAACTCGCCATCGTACCGACCAAGCCGATGGCAACGCAGCACGACCTGGCGTTGGCATACACGCCGGGCGTGGCGGTTCCCGTGCTAGAGATTGCCCGCTGTCCTGATCTGGCCTATGAGTATACGGCCAAGGGCAACCTCGTCGCCGTCGTCTCGAACGGCACCGCGATTCTGGGTCTGGGCGACCGGGGCGCGATGGCAAGCAAGCCCGTGATGGAAGGCAAGGCCGTTCTGTTCAAGAAGTTCGCCGACGTCGATGTCTTCGACATCGAGCTCGACAGCCACGATCCGGAAATCGTGATCATGGCCGTCAAGGCGTTGGCGCCTACGTTCGGCGGCATCAACCTCGAAGACATCAAGGCGCCGGAGTGCTTCTACATCGAAGAGGCGCTGCGCGCGGCACTGGACATTCCGGTGTTTCACGACGACCAGCATGGCACGGCGATCATTTCGGGCGCGGCACTGTTAAACGGGCTTGAGCTGGTCAACAAGCGCCTGGAGGATGCGCGGGTCTGCATTTCGGGCGCGGGCGCCGCCGCAATCTCGTGCGGCGAGCTGATGGTGCGGTTGGGCGTCCGGCGCGAGCACATCATGCTGGTGGATTCGCGCGGGGTGGTCTACCGCGGGCGCGGCGACAGCGTGAACGCGTACAAGGAGCGCTTTGCCTGCGAGACCTCGGCACGGACGTTGGCCGATGCCGTCGCGGGCGCGGACGTTTTCTACGGGTTATCCGCAGCCGACGTGCTCAAGCCGGAAATGCTCCTCAGCATGGCAGATCGACCCCTGGTCTTTGCGATGGCGAACCCGGACCCGGAAATCCGCTACGACCTCGCCCGCGCAACGCGCAGCGACGCGATCATCGCCACCGGGCGCTCGGACTTCCCGAACCAGATTAACAACGTGCTCGGCTTCCCGTTCATCTTCCGCGGCGCGCTCGACGTGCGAGCGCGGGCCATCAATGAGGAGATGAAGGTGGCGGCTACGCACGCGCTGGCCGCGCTCGCACGTGAAGATGTCCCCGACAGTGTCCTGCGCGCGTACGGGCTGGACGGCTTGCGCTTCGGCCCCGACTACCTGGTCCCTAAACCGCTCGACCCGCGGCTAATCGAATGGGTGCCGCCAGCGGTTGCAGAGGCGGCGATGCGCACGGGCGTGGCGCGCCGCGAGCTCGATCTGGAGACATACCGCGAGCAACTGGCGTTACGCCTTGGCAAGGGCGAGCAGGTGCGGCACTTTCTGATACACTGCGCGCAGCGGTCGCAGGGACGGATACGAGTGGTGTTCGCTGAGGGCGAGGAGCCGAAGATCCTGCGCGCGGCGGTGCGGTTGGTCCACGAGAAGATCGCGCACCCGATCCTGATCGGCCGGCCCGACGTGATTCAAGGTGAACTGGCGCGGCTAGGGCTCGAGTGCTGCGCGGAAGTCGTTGACCCGGCAGCGTTCGAGCGTCACGAAGCCTATGCGGAGGCGTACCTTGGGCTGCGCGACCGGAAGGGTGTGACGCGGGCGGACGCCGCACGCGCTGTGCGCGACCCAAACGTGCTCGCGCCGCTGATGGTCAAGCTAGGCCATGCAGACGCGGCAATCGGCGGGCTAGGTCGTCACTATCCCGATGTGATCCGTCCCGCGCTCCAGATCCACCATACCGCCCCGGGCTCGCACCTGGTCGCTGGCGTATACATCATGATCCTTGCGGATGCGCTGGGCAAACAGCGACCATACCTCTTTACGGATGCGACTGTCAACATCGACCCTTCGGCGGAGGACCTGGCCGCCATTGCGTGCCTCGCTGCCGACTTTGCGCGCCGGTTAGGTATGGAGCCGCGCGTCGCGATGCTCTCATTCTCCAACTTCGGTAGCACGCGACATCCATTCGCCGATAAAGTAGCGCGGGCGGTGGCGTTAGCCCGCGCGCGCTGCCCGGAGTTGGCAGTCGACGGCGAGATGCAAGCCGATACGGCGATCATGCCGGAGTTGATCGACGAGCGCTTTCCCTTTAGCCGGGTGAAGGACGCGAACGTCCTGGTGTTCCCGACCCTCGATGCGGCTAACGTGGCATATAAGCTCCTGGCGCGGCTGGGGAACGCCGAAACCATTGGGCCGATCCTGCTAGGCATGGGCGCGCCGGTGCATGTGCTGCAGGCTGGCGACGACGTGCGGGACATTGTCGACATCGCGGCCATTGCCGTGATGGATGCGATGGGGTGTTAAGATTATGAATCGGCGTGAAGCCTTTGCGGCAACCATCAATCACCGTGAGCCCGAAAGGGTGCTGGTGGACTACGGCAAGCATATCGGATCGTTCCACCGCCTCGCCTTTGCGCGCCTGCGAAGCCACCTGCCAGAACTGGGGCTGCCCGCACAGGCGCAGCTCCTCGACCGGATGGCGCAGAACGTCGTCTTGCCCGAGGCGCTTTGCCGCCGACTGGGTATTGACTTTCGCTGGCTTGTCCCGCGCTGGGTCGGCGTCCACGACATTGAGATCGACGGCGCGCCGGGGTACGTCGACATGTGGCGCACGCCCCACAAATGGACGGAAGTGGGCCAGTACTTCGCGATCGCCGCTCACCCCCTGCATCGGGATGGGCTCACCGCGGCGGAGATCGACGCGTTCGACTGGCCCGACCCGGATCAGCCGGCCATGTTCGATGGGCTAGCCGAGCAGGCGCGCCATATCTGCGAGTCGACCGACTACATCCTGGGCGCGGATGGCATTAAGGTCGGCATCCTCCAGACCGCCTCGCAACTGCGCGGGTACGACCAGCTCTTTGCCGACTTTGCGCTCAACCCCGAGCTTGCGCACGCGCTGCTCGCCAGGCTGTCCACAGTGATCAACGAGATGTACCGGCGCTACATGGCCGCAGTAGGGCAGTTTGTCCAGGTGGTGGTGATCAGCGACGACCAGGGCACGCAGAAGTCGCTGATGGTGTCCCCGCGCATGTTCCGCCAGTTCATCAAGCCTTACCTGAAGGCGCAGGTTGAGACGATCAAAGCGGCGGCGGATGTCAAAGTGCTGATGCACTGCGACGGCGCCATCGTGCCGATCCTGCCCGACCTGATCGAAATCGGGGTGGACATCATCAACCCGGTGCAGACGGTGGTTTCGGGGCTGGAGGACACCTTTGCGTTGAAGGAGCGGTTCGGCGACCGGATCACATTCCACGGTGGCATGGATGTGCAGCAGGTGGTGGCGCAGGGCACGCCCGACAGCCTGCGCGAGGAAGTCGCGCGGCGGCTCTACGACCTGGGGCGCGGCGGGGGCTACATTCTCGCGCCCTGCCACAACATCAGCTTCGACACGCCGCCCGAGAATACGCTGGCGGTGTTTGACGCGGCGGCAGAACTGGGACGTTACCCCCTGCGCGAACCATCCCCCGCGTCCGCAGGTCCCCGAGAGCAGGCGGCATAGCAGCGAGAGGAGACGAGCAAGATGGAGCATCCGACGGTTAGCTACGAGGAGATGCAGCAGCGCATCGTCCGGTTCAACGAACTCACGCGGCCGGAGAACGCTGTGCCGCTCATGTTTATCGACAGCGTGCTGCCGGGTCATCAACGCATGAACTGGGCGGTGATCGGCGACACGGCCAGCGAGAACCCGGATTTCAAACCGGCCATCACTGCACCGCATCAGTTCCAAATCGGCGTGTTCATGTGCCCACCAGACTCCGGTCCGGCCTGGCACATGCACGACTACATTGAGCTGTTCATGCCGCTAGGCGGAAAGTGGCGGTTCAAATGGGGCAGCAACGCGGACGGTACGGTGGACGGGTACGCTGATCTGGAGCCGTTCGACATGATCTCGCTGCCGCCGGGCGTGTGGCGCGCATTCGAGAACATCTCCGAAGCCCCTGCGTTTTGCTTTGCCGTTTTGGAACAGCACGAAGCGTTTGCGAGCAAAGACCCGTACTGGGGCGCGCAGGTTGTTCAGCAGGCTGCGTCCATGGGCTTCGGCGCCAGCACCAAGGGCGAGATGATTAAGCCGACAGACTATCCGGCGATCGAACAGCGGATCACGGCGGACCTGACCGCCTGGTTGAGCCAGCTCAAGTAACGAGCGCTCAGTCGTTCCCAATGAAAGGCCGTGGCTGTATGCGTGTCTTCGACAACACTGTGAAGCGCAAGCTCTCGGAGGGCAAGAAGGTGATCGGCGCGTGGTGCCAGATCGCCAGCCCTATCTCCGCGGAGATCCTGGCCGAGGCCGGGTTCGACGTAATCATGATCGACCTGGAGCATGGGCCGGGCGACATCCTGACGCTCGTGTCGCAGATCCAGGCAATGAAGGGCAACCCCGCGCTGCCATTTGTGCGCGCGCCCTGGAACGACTTCGTCGCGCTCAAGCGCATCCTCGATGCCGGCGTGTTCGGTGTGCTTGTTCCCTACGTTAACACGCGGGCGGAGGCGGAGGCCGCGGTGCGCGCGTGCAAATACCCGCCGCTCGGCATTCGGGGGATTGCGGCAAGCCCACGCGCCGCGGGCTACGGCCAGGGCAGTATGGGCTATCTCAAGCGCGCGAACGACGAAGTGCTCGTCATGACCGCGGTGGAGACGCCGGAAGCAGTCGCGAACCTGGACGAAGTCCTCCAGACTCCGGGGCTGGACGGCGTCTTCATCGGTCCGATGGACCTGTCAACATCAATGGGCTTCTTTGCGGACCCGAGCGGGCCTGAGGTGCAGGCGGCGATTGCGACGATCGAGGCGAAGGTGTTCGCCGCCGGCAAGTTCCTTGCAACCGTGGCGGGCAACTGGGCGCAGGCGCAGAAGCTCTACGAGCGCGGGTACGGCCTGCTGCTGGTGCTGGCCGACGGGACCGCGCTGGCCGGGCTGGCGGGTGAGCGGGTCGCCCAGTTCCGCAAAGAGTACGGGGAGGGCTGAGGTGGCGGCTGAAACTGTGGAACTGGACATGCGCGATCCGCGCCTGGCGCGCATTGTCGCTGCGGATGCATCGCTCGAACGTGTGGCGTCGGGCTTCCAGTTCCTGGAAGGACCAGTCTGGCTGCCGCGTGAGCACGCGCTGGTGTTCAGCGATATCCCGGGCGACGCGATGTATCGTTGGGACGAGCTTTCGTCCACGGTTTCAGTCTTCCGCCAACCCAGCCATAAGGCCAACGGCAACACCCTCGACGCCAGCGGCCGCATCCTGACGTGCGAACATGCGACGAGCCGGCTGGTGCGACAAGAGCCGGATGGAGCGCTAACCGTCTTGGCGTCTCACTACGAGGGGCGGGAACTGAACAGCCCGAACGACGTGGTGGTGAAGAGCGACGGCAGCGTCTACTTCACCGACCCGAACTTCGGGCGCCGGGCCACGCGTGTGGGCGTGCCGCGGCCGCAGGAGCAAGCCTGCCAGGCGGTGTACCGGCTGGACCCACGCAGCGGCGCGCTGACACGGGTGGCGGATGACTTCGACCAGCCCAACGGGTTATGCTTCTCGCTCGATGAAGCGCGCTTCTTTGTCAACGATTCGCCACACGGGCACATCCGCGTGTTTGACGCGCTGCCCAGTGGCGGACTGCGCAAGGGGCAGTTGTGGGCCAAGCTGGAAGGCGCCGGGCCTGGCGTGCCGGATGGAATGAAGCTTGACGTGACAGGCAACCTCTACTGCGCAGGCCCTGGCGGTATTCACATCTTCGATTCCTACGCCACCTGCCTGGGCGTCCTGCGGATCCCCGAGCAGGCAGCCAACTTCTGTTGGGGCGGCGCTGACCTTTGCGACCTGTATCTCGCGGCATCGACGACATTGTATCGCGTCCGAATGCAGACTCCGGGGCGCTTGGCGAGGCCCATTTGAGGGTAGGAGGCAGCTCTCGTGCTGAAGATCTGCGACCTGAATCACGTCAACCTGGTTGTCAAGGACCTGGTAGCGGCCAAGCGCTTCTACTGCGAAGTCCTGGGCATGACTGATCTGCCGCGCCCGGCCGATCTACAACTTACCGGCGCCTGGTTGCGCTCGGGAAGTGCTGAGATCCATCTCCTGGTGGCCGCGCATGCGACACATGCACCCGGCGATCTTTCGTTCGCCGTTGCCGGGCAGGCAGGCGTGGATGTCGGCTCATCTCGCCACTTCTCGCTCGTCATTAATGACACCGCGGCCTTGACGAAACGCTTGGTTGATTACCGGATTGCGGTCGCGTTCGGACCGGTGACCCGCTTCGGCGGGATCGTCCAAACGTACTGCTTCGATCCCGACGGTCATCTGATCGAGTTCACTCAACTGCCCCAGTCTGAGCAGTCCGGAGAGCAGGCGGGTAACTGCTGGGACAGCATCTATGATGCGGTGTCGTGATAGCCGGGAGAGTGGAGGTTCAAATCCTCTCTCCGATTGAGATCACAAGGGTAGGTGATGCAACCACCCTCGTGGTCTTTTGCGTTAATCCCGCTAACCACACGGCTGCCCACAATGACCAGCCGTGTGGTCGACAGCAGACGGTTGCAGTGTCAGGACAGCTACGCGAGCAGTGACCCATAGGCGCCCCGGGACTTCGTCATTCGTTCAAATCATCATTAATCTAATTCTCATTTTTATTACACGCTACTAATCCCGCCTTCATCATTTCTAAACAGAACTATGTTATGGTAACATGACTGCGGCACGAAAAACCATACGCGAACGCTGCTTCGCGCTGAAGAGTCGTCATGTTACGGTCATCACAAAGACAGGCGCCCCGCCGCGCGCCGGCGCGGACTGCCCCGCGCCGGGCTCCAGGAGGCGCGGGTTCCCGCCGGAGAGGCTCCGGGCCGAATCCGGGTTGGTTTCTGCTCATCGGACTAGTTCTGATTGCGCTTGTCGGGGGAGGGGTTTTCCTCTGGCAGGCGCGCAATAATGACGCGGCGGAAGCGGCGAGCCCAACCGCCTCGCTGACAACGGGCCTCGTCGCGGAGGCTGGTACGGCCACGCCGACTGCTACCCCGACCTTGCCGGTCGTCTCCAGCGGATCGGTGCCGGGCGGCGGCGATGCGCCCGCGCCTGAAACGCAAAGCCCCGCGACTGTCGCTGCGCCGCAGGCCACAGCCGCCCCAACATCGGATGGGGCCGCGGCTGCGCCAACGCGCGCGCCAGTTCCGACCGCAACCGCCGCCGCGCCGGTTGCCGCGACTACCTCGGCCGCGCCTGCCGCAGTTGCCACCCCTGACACGGCCGCGCCCATCCGTAACCCAGACGGCAGCCCCGATCTCGCAGCCCTCGCGCAACGTATGCTGGCGCACGTGAACGCGGACCGCGCTGCGCAGGGCTTGCAGCCGGTCGCGTGGGACGAGACCGCCGCGCTTGCGGGCCAGAAGCACAGCGAGGAAATGGCGCAGTTCGGCTACATGAGCCACTGGAACATGGACGGCTACGGCCCGGAGTGGCGCTACAGCCGCGCGGGCGGGCTGGACATCGCGCAGGAAAACGTGTACCGGCTTGTCCACCAGTGGGAGGACGGCCGCGGCGCGCCCATTGACGACTGGGAGCAGGTGGTGCGCGACGCGCAGGCCGCACTGATGAACAGCCCCGGCCACCGCAAGAACATCCTCGCGCCCGAACACACGCACCTGGGCGTCGGCATCGCGTACAACGCGGCCACCGGCAACGTGGCGATCAGCCAGGAGTTCGTCAATCGCTACGTGACTATCGAGCCGCTGCCCAAGCGCGCGCAAGGCGGCGACCGGCTCGTCGTGCGCGGGACGTTGCTGCCCGGCAGCAGCGAGCCGCTTGTGAACATAGCGTATCAGCCCTTCCCGCAGCCGCTCACGCTGGAGCAGCTCAACAAGACCAGCACGTACCAGAGCGCGGCGGAGCATATTGACGTTCCGCAGGTGAAGGCGGGCGCGGACGGGCGTTTTGTTGCGGAGTACACGCTGCCGAAGGACGCGCCGCCCGGTTTATATCACGTGTGGCTGTGGGTCAAGTCGCCCGTCTCGCCGGAGCCGGTGCAGGCGGTGAACGCGATTATCGAAGTGAGCGGGTGAGGGCATGAGGAGATCTCGCAACGCGCTTGTCCTTGCCCTGCTGCTTGCCCTTGCGCTGCTCGGTCCGGCGCTGCCGGAAGCTGCGGCGCAGACGAACGCTGCGGCGCAGACGAACGCGCCCGCGCGCCAGCCGCTTGACGTCATGCTCGTCATCGACAACTCGTGCAGCATGTTCCCGGCGAGCCAGCGCATCCCCGGCTGCGAGGTGTGGGGCAACGATCCCGGCTTCCTGCGTATTACCGGCGCATCGCTGTTCATCGCGCGGACCGGCTTCGGGCTGCCCACGGCGGGTGACTATCAGCTTGGCGTCGTGAGCATGGGCGACAATCCGCCTGAACTCATTAGCCCGCTGACCGAACTGGACGAGGCGCGCGATGCGCTGGCGCGGGCCATCAACGACCCGCAGCCCGCGCTTGCCACGCAGATCGTGCCCGCGCTGCAAATGGCCTATCGCGAGTTGCGCGAGTCGCCCAACCGCCGGCCGGGCAACCTGCCCGCGGTGGTGCTGCTCACCGACGGCGCGCCGTTCCCGCGCGAGGGGCAGAGCAACGAGGAGATCGAGAGCCTGGTCGCGGCCAACCCTGATGTGCCCCTCTTCGTCATCCTCCTGCAAGACCAGCAGTCATCCGCGAACTACGAACAGTACATCCGATTTTGGGACGAGATGGCTCTTCGGCATAACTTTGTCCGCTCTTATCCGGTTAACAGCACAGAGGAGATCGAGCGCACCTACGACGAGATCGTCGCGCGGTTGGAGGGGACGATTGCGCGCCCGCCGCTGAGCCTCGCGCCGGGGCAGACGCTTGACGTGTTCATCAGCAAATACATCCAGCGCGTGGTGTTCACGTTTACGCGCGAGCGCGGCGCGCCCGCGGCGGACATCGCA
>CAZPTI010000010.1:33641-44473 GCA_964588925.1 uncultured Anaerolineales bacterium
TCACCGACCCGGCGGGCGCGCGCGTCACATCCGGCGACCCCGACACGCAGTTCTTCGAGGGGCAGGACAACCCGGTGCAAATCGTGGCGGTCGGACGCGGGCGGCTCGAAGCTGCGCCGCGCGACGCCAACTGGCGCATCACGTCGAGCGAGCAGGTCTTCGTCCACATCGACATGGAAGGCTCGTACCGGGTGCAGTTCGTCGATCCAGCAGCCAGCCCGACCGCCGTGCCGGGGCAGTTTTTGGTCGACCGGCCGCACGGACTCGGCCAGCCGCTCAACCTGCGCCTGCAACTGGCGGACAACGCCAGCGGCGCAGCAGTGACCGAGCCTCAGCCGCTCAGGATCACAGTGACGAACCCGGACGGCAGCGCGGCGGCGGTTCCGGTTCCGGCGGATGCGCGGCCGGACGAGCAAGGCGTATACACAATTCCGGTCGACCTGCCAGCGGAGAGCGAGGGGCGCTTCATCCTTGCGGTTGAGGGCGGGAGCATTACCGACCCATCCGGCGCGGCGTTCCCCGTGGCGCGCGCCGAGCTTCTGCTTGACGTAACGCGAGCGGGCTTCATCGACGCGGTGACACCGGAAGTGATTCAGTGCGCGCCGGGACAGGCGGCGGACGTCACGGTGACGCTCGGCGGGCTGGACGCGGGGCAGCTTGGGGCCGTGCGCGGGAGCCTGTTCGCCGCGGGGCAGGAAGCCGTCTTGACGCCGGGCGAGAATGGCATTTTGACCGCTGCCGTCGGGCCGCTGTGCGAGGCGCTGGCAGCGACGCTTCAGTGCGGGAGCGCGGTCGATGGGGCCGTGCGCCTGCGCGTGACCTTGCCGGGCACGGGCAGCGCGCCGCTGGAACGCGACATTCCTGCGCGGATCAAGACGGTCGCCTGTACGCCGACGCCGGTTCCGACCGCCACGCTGACGCCCACACCAAGCCCGACACCGACCCCCGCGCCGACGCCGATCCCCGATTCGGACGGCGACGGGCGCAACGACCTTGAGGATTCGTGCGTGGACGAGGCGGGGTGGAGCTTCGCGCCGTGGTTCGGCGGGTGTCCGCCCCCGCTCGCAGCGAAGGTCGCGGGCGCGCTGGCCGGCGCGGGGCTGCTGGCCTTCCTCGGCTTCTACGTCGCGCCGATGGCGCTCGTCATGACCGTGCGTCAGCCGCCGGTGGGCTATGCGCAGGTGTACCGCAACGGCAAGGCGGAAGGCTCGTACAAGTCGCTGCGCAGCCTCGGCCAGTCGGCGCGTAGAAGCGCGATCACCATCGGCAGCAAGGGGCTGCTCAAGGTTTCCGGCATGGAGCCGGTGGAGTTGCGGGTGGAGCGCCGCGGCGACGCGTCCGTCGTGCTGCGCGGGACGAACGGGCCGCAACTGCTCCAGATTCGCGAGATTCCGTCGATGTACACCGCATCCGGCGGCAACGGCATTACGATTAAGTTTTCAACCGATCCGAAACAATTGCGATAGCAGTTGGGCGGCGCGAGGTCGCCCCTACAGGAGCCTTAGAGAATGGCGAAACGAGTGTTAGCGATTGGCGTGGGCGGCTCAGGCAAGGCTGCGCTGACGATATTGAAGGAACGGCTGCAGGAGACCTACGGCCAGGTGCCCGAGGGCGTCGTCCTGCTGTCGTATGACACGGACGGGCTGCGCGACATCGACCGCTTTGCCGGCGCGCAGCTCAACCCCGCGTTCGACGAGCGCAACCGCCTGCCGGAGTTCCAGCACGTCGTCAGCCCGGGCGGGATGACGATGGATGCGGTCTTTGCGGACATACGCACCGGCAAGACCGCCGCGTACATGAACTGGCTGGAGCACGAGAAGCTCGACCGGATGCTCGGCCCGGCCGAGCGCGACATCCGCGGCGGCGCGCAGCAGCGGCGGCCCATCGGCCGCACCGCGTTCTTCCTGCGCTACGCCAACCCGATCTACCAGACGCTCATTGAGGCGATCGGGCGGATGTACGGGGAGACGGACCGCGAGGCGCCCGCGTTTCAGCGCGCGGAGGATGTGGAGAAGGGCAAGCGCCTCATCTTCATCATCGGCTCGGTCGCAGGCGGCACCGGCTCCGGCATGATGATCGACCTCGCCAACCTCGTGCGGCACGCGGTCATGTCCAACCAGAACTGGCAGAGCGTCTCGGTGTCGGGCGTCATCGTCATGCCGGACGCGTTCGCCTCGTACGCGCGCTTCATGGACGACCCCACGAACCTCAAGCCGAACTCGTACGCGGCGCTGCGCGAGCTGGATCGCTACATGCGCGTCCACTCCTCGTTCCTGCCCTACATGGTGCGCTACGCGGAGAGCGAGCAGTCGATCACGTGGAGCACGAACCAGCCCTTCGATCACTGCTACCTCGTCGACACGGCCTCGCGCAGCAGCGGACAGGATTTCGACCTCGGCGGCGACCCGATGAAGGGCGTCTTCCCGATGGTGGCGGACTTCGTCGCCGCGCACGTGGACAACAGCCTGGGCGACGCGCTCGCCACGCTCCGCTCGAACGCCGGCCTGCACTACGACAAGACGACCGGCCGCATGTACAGCGGCTTCAACGTGATGACCTACATCTTCCCGGTGGCCGACGTGATCGAGGGCTACTCGCTGCGCTTCCTGCGCGAGTTGCTGGCGCGCGAGTACCTGCCCATCGTGGACGAGAAGCGCCGCGGGCAGACGCGCATCGAGGCGGTCAACGAGGTCGAGCGGACGTTCAGCAATTCGTCCGTCGCCGGTCGCCCCAACCCGAACCTGCTCCAGAAGGGGGTCGCTGCGACGCGGCGCATCAACCCGGAGAAGGTCGACATGAGCTGGCAGGGGCTGTTCGGCATGATCAGCCTGTCGGACACCGGCTTTGCCGAGCACTACGGCAACCTGGCCGGATCGCTGGAGTATCTGGCGGGCAACCTCATCCTGACGCGCGACGGCGATTACAAGAAGGAATCGTTCGAGGAGGGCGCGACGCGACTGCTCAACTTCACCGAGCAGTTCCTGGATGACTATCTCGGCCCGCAGATCGACCCGGACGACCCGGATTCGCGCGCGGGCGGCGACTGGGACGCCATTCTGAACCAGTACCGCGTCGCGCTGCGCGCGCGGTTCGCCGAGGCGCTGGACGCGGAGCTGCTCGACCTGCTCAACCGCCGCGATGAGTTCCGTCGGCTGCTGCCCGCGCGGCTGCCCTACGCCCGCGCGCTCGTGGAGGCGCTGAAAGACACCCTGGCGCGCTTCAAGGCCGTGCTTGAGAAGGAGTGGGCCGACCTGCAAATCGAGACGCGCATCCGGCAGGTGGGCGAAGAGGTGCGCAACGCGATCGCGTGGATGAGCGAGACGCGCGGGGAGCGCTACCTGCCCCCGCTGTGGACGCGGCCGCGACAGGCGCAGGAGGCGTTCGCCGGGCAGTTCCAGGAGCGCATGGAGCTTGTGCTGCACCAGCGCATCTATCGCACGGTCATGGACACGCTTGACTCGCTCGGCGCGGCGGAGCGCGACCGGGACGGCCAGCGCAGCGTGCTCGACGTGGCGCTGAACGAGCTGGAAAACTGGGAGTTGACGTTTGCTGATGTGGACCGCATCGCACAGGCGCGCATCCGGGCGCACGAGGCCAACCGGGCGGAAAAGCGCGTCCGCGTGCGCAACTACCTGACCAACCCGCAGTTCGAGGATGAGCTGTACCGGCATCCCGACCATCTGCCCGCGATTGCCTCGCGCGTGATGGGGCAGGTGGGCGAGCAGAAGGGGCTGGAGTGGCAGCGGTTGGCCGAACTGCGCCCGCTCGACTACAAAATCGTGTCGACGTGGGGCGAGCAGGCCAGCGGCGCGGAGCAGATCGCGGCAACGTGGCTGGCCGGGGTGCGCGACCTCTTCCAGGTCGTGCGGCGGAATGTGACGGTGGCCGAGCGGCTGCTGAGCGAGTTCCCGAACCATGCCGAGTTCTCGAACCGCGCGTTGCAGGTCGAAGAGCCGTTCCTGCGCTACAACCCGGCGCGCAACGACTACGCGCCGTTCGTGGAGCGTTACGTGTCGTTCAACCTGGAGGGCGCGCGCGAGGATGCGGCGCGGCACTTCCTGGCGGACACGCGCGAGACGCTGCGCAACCAGGGCTTCAACGTGGATGCGTCCGCCGAGAGCGTCGTCGCCTGCGCGATCATGGAGATCAGCCGCGGGATCAACCTCAGCGCGGTCGAGCCGTTCATCCACTGCGAGCCGGAGTACCGCAGCAAGGTCAACCGCGGGCGCGAGAGCATTCACATTCTGCCCGAAGAGCAGTACGCGACCGAGTTGGAGCAGCAGATTCCGACGCTCGGCGAGACGAGCAACCAGCAGCGGATGCTTTCGCCGGAGCTGGTCATCGCGATGGGCAACCCGGACAAGATGCGCGCGTACACGCTCGCCGCAGCGTACGGCCTCGTGTTTGAGGATTTGTTTGTCGACCAGACGACGGGGCAGGAGTCCACCGAGTTGTGGCTGCGCCTGGGAACAAACGGCAACAGCCGCATCCTGCCGCTCAGCCAGAGCCGCATCGTGCGCGAGCTCGACCCGGCCTTTATGACCCTGCCGCCGGACAGCCGGACCGCGCTGCTGCATCTGAATGCGCTGCAAAACCTCGCGTTGAAGATGACCGAACCAGCCGGCTTCCATCCCGACCTCGTGGCGCGCGTGCAGGGTGAGTTGAGCCGCCGCGGCGTGCCGCTGGCTGGCATCGAGCGGCCCTTCACGCTCAAGCTGGCCGAGTTGTACCGCGCGATCAACGAGGCAACGGCCGCGCTGGGGCCGGGGCCGAACGAGGCGGGCAACGGGACGTATGGCGAAGCGCACCGCGCGGCCAACGCGGAGCGCCGCATGGAACGGCTGCGCACATACATCGGCGGGCGGCTGGCAAGCTTCAAGGCCAACCCCGACCCGCGCGTGCGCGACCTGGGCACGGTGATGCACCTGATCCTGTGCGAAGAAATGGCGTCGCTGAACCAGTTGATCAAGCGGGCCATGTAAGGGGCGAGGCGAGAGACCCGACGGGTTCCGAAAACCCGTCGGGTCGTGGAATGTCTTGAGATGAATCTGCGACTATCGCGTTTTCACCGCATCGGCGCGCCCGCGCACTCCGTGGCGCTTTCGGGCGACGGCGAGCATGTGCTGGTCGGGTCGGAGCTTGGGCTGCGGCTGATGGATCGCCGCGGCCACGTGAAGTACCGGCTCGGGCAGCACGGCGCGGCGTTCAACGCGGTCGCGCTGTCGCCGAACGGGGATGCGGGGCTGGCGATGGAGCGCGCCGGGCGGCTCTTCCGGCTCAAGATCGAACCGCTCAATGACGCGGATGAAGACGCCTCTGCTGCGATGCCCTTGCGCGTCGCTGCTGTGGGCATCTGGGAGCAGCGCGACGACCTGTACAGCCTGGACTTCGCGCCGGGGGTCGGTGACGGCGGGCTGATCGCGCTCGGACATCATGCGCTCGGGTTGACCGCATTGGATGGACGCGGGCAGTTGTTGTGGCGGCTGGGGCCGCGCGAGGGGCTCGGCATGGCGCGGCGCACGTGGCATGCGGCGATCAGCCCGGACGGGCGGACGGTTTACGCGACCGCGCTGAACGCGTGCGCAGACCCGTCGGGTGCGTCACTTCGTGACGACGGAAACCCGACGAGTCTTAAGTACAACTCCGAGATTGTGGCTATCGACGCGGCGGTTGGCAAGCCGATGCAGGCAGTCGAGGTGGACGGGCGGGTTACGCTGCTGGCGAGCCTGCCCGAACCGCTTGGCGTGGCCGCAGTGACGCACCGGCAGGGCGCTGGCGGGCAACGGTGCCATCTGGTCGCGTTCGATGCCGGGCTGAACAAGGTTGCCTGGTCGCTGGCCTGTCCGCCTGACACGGCGATTACGGCGGCGGCGAGCGCGCCCGCGCAGGCGGCGCTGATCCTCGGCACGAACCGGGGCGAGCTGCTGCGCGTTGGCGCGTTCACCGGCCGCGTCCTCGCCCGTTATGATCTGCTCTACGCCTCGACCGTCCTTTCGGTGGCCGTGGCGGAGAGCGGCGAGATTGCGGCGGGGCTGGCGAACGGGCAGGTGGCGTTTCTGGAACGGGTGAGCCATGAAGGATAAGCCTTTGAGCGAGGGCGAGGTCAAGGCGCGGCTGGCGCAGGCCGAAGCGCAGTTCAGCCACTACCGGTGGGACGACGCCATCGCGATCTTCGAGGCGATCCTGGCCGCGCAGCCCGATCACCCGCTGGCGACGCAGGGGTGGGCGCGCGCGGTCGAGCAGAAGAGCCTTGACGAGGAACTGAAGGAGACGCTGGCGAAGGCGCGCGCGAGCCTGAGCGCGCAGCGTTTCGACGAGGCGCTCGGCCTGCTCAACCATGCGCAGACGCGCGGCGCGCTCATGCGCATCCTGAAGTATCACTCGGAGATCGACGGGCTGCGCAGCGAGGCGCAGGAGGGGCTGGAGTGGCAGCGTCGCGTCGAGGCAACCGTGCGCGAGGCGGAAATGTTGGCCGGGCGCAGGCGGTTCGACCAGGCGCTTGAGACGCTGGACGAGACGCTGCGGGGGCTGCGCGCGCGAGGGTGGGAGCGGCTGGGTGAGAGGCCGGCCGCCCTGCGCGAGAAGCTGTGGGCCGAGCGGGATGTGTCGGACCGCGTCCAGTTCGCGCAGGCCGCGTACGAACGCGAGGATTTTGCGCTGGCCGCCGAGCTTGCCGACGCGCTCTTCGAGGAACTGCCGGGCCGGGAGGATGTGCGGCGGCTACGCGAGCGATCGCGCGCCGCGTGGGGCCGGTTGGCGGAGCGGCTGGCGGCGGTCAATGCGGCGCTGGCCGAGGCCCGCACAGAGGACGCGCTGGCGCTGCTTGCCAACCTGCGCGCCGATTACCCGCATAACCCGGACTGGCAGGCAGTGGCGCTGCGCGTCTATATGGAGGACGGGCGCAGCGAGTTCGCAAAGGGCCGCGCGTTGCTGGCGCAAGAGGTCTATGAGGACGCGGCCGAGGCATTTGATGCCGCGCAAGGGGCGTTTGCCGCCGTTGCCGAGATTTTCCCGGAGCACCCCACGGCGCGCCACGAACAAACGGAGGCGACTGCGCTGCGGCAGGCCGCGCTCGCAGCCGGGCAGGCCGCGCGCGACAGGGCTGCGCGCCGGTGGGAGGCGAGCCGTCAGGAGTGGCAGGCGGCGCGTGAGCGTTTGGACGCCGCGATGGCCGCGCGCGGGCGCGAGTTCAGCGAGGTTGCGGCGGTCGTTGACGCGGCCCTTGCTGAAACCGGCGCAGCGCTGGCCGACGTGGAGCGCGCGCGCCTGATGCTGACCGAGGGGCGGCAGGCGCTGGATGCGCGGGATGCGGGCGCGGCGCGCGAGGCGTTTCGCGCCGGATTGAGTCGCGTGGAAGGCGGGCGGCTCGGCGACGCGGCGCATCTGAACGAACTGCGGGATGGGCTGGCGGCCGGGCTGCGGGAGGCGGAGCGTATCCAGCGGGACGTGAAGAAGCTGCTCAGCCAGGCGGAGGCAGCCGAGGACGCCGGCCAACGGTTAGCGGTTTTGCGTCGCGCGTATGAGCGGTGGGAGACTGCGCCGGGGCTGGCAACACGGCTGGCCGAGGAGTTGCTGGCGGCAGCGGAGAACGCGGCGCGCTCCGGCCAGGACGATGCGGCGCTGGATTATTGCGAGCAGGTGGCCGGGGTAACAGGCGCGCCGGCCGGGGCGTTGAGCGACGCCGCGCGCCTGGCCGCCCGGATCACGACACGGCGGGCGGAACAGGCCGCGCAGGCCGAGGCCGCTGAACTGGCCGCGCAGGCGGAGGCGGTTGAGCGGGCATTAGGGCCGGTGGAGAATGCGTTGCGGTCAGTGGACGAGATTTGCGCGCCTGCGGCGGACGGCGAACTGGCGGCGGTCGACTGGGACGCGGCCGAGGCGGGAGTGAAGGCGGCGCGCAAGGCGTTGCGAGCGGCGCGTGCCATGTTGCAGCCGCTGCCGCCACGGTGGGAAGAACTCAAGACGCGCGTGGACGCGCTGGAGCAGCGCAACCAGCTTTTGCGCGACCTGGCCGGGCGCATGGCGTCGGGCCGGGGGATCGACGCGCTGCCCGCGCTTCAGGCTTACGCGACGGACCATGCCGATCCGCTCGTCCTGGCCGTGCTCGAACGGGTGCTGCGCGAAGGCTCGGATGACGCGCTGACCGCGGCGCGCATGTGGCTGACGCAGGCAACTTCGGCGCTCGAACGCGGGGAGCTGGTGACAGCCGGGTCTTACGTGGCGGTGGCGCAGAACTACGTTGTCGCCGCGCCGCATGTCGCGCCGGAACTGCGACGCGTCGAGCGGCAAATCGCGCTGCTGAGCGAGGCGAGAGAGCGGACACGGGCTGCGCGCAGCCTTGCGGCAAGCGGGGACGTTGCGGCTTCGGCGGCTGAGTTTCGGGCTGCGCTGGAGTTGATGACAGACGGCGAGAGCGGCCTGCCAGCGCACATCCGGGGCGACATCCTGCGCATCCTCGACGCAGCGGAACCCCCTGCGCTCCTCGACAATGCCGATCATCCGCTGGCCCAGGAGTACCTTGCGCCGTCGTACGGCGGGTGGCGACGTCTGACACAGCAGACTCAAGCGACTATGCGGGCGCAAGCGCAGGTCGGCGCGTGGGGGCGGCGGCTCAAGCGCAGCCAGCGGCTGGCCGGGCAGGGCGCGTATGCCGACGCGTTGAAGGAGATCGGGGCGGAGCAGTTCGCAGGGGTCGATGGGGAGAGCGAAGAGGCGGAGGCGCTGGCCGACGAAGCGGACGAGTTGCGCCGGACGCTCGGCAAGCTGCTGGAGTTGAGCGAGCATATCGCGCCGTTGGTCGGACAAATGCGCGAGGCCGCGCTGGCAGGACAATACGATGAGGCGCTCGCTGCGCGCGAGCGGGCGGAGTGGTTCGACCCCGGCCGGCGGGCGGGCGCGCTCTGGGCGGAGATGGATGAACTGGCCGCGCTGATCGACAAGCGGCGGAGGCAGCCAGCCCCTGCGCCGCGCGCCATGCCGCCTGCGCCTGTCCTCAGTCCACCGCCTCCCGTCGTCGCAACCCCGACGCCGCCGGAGGATGTCGCGCCCGTTGTCCAGCCGCCAGGCAACGGCAAGCCGCAACGTAGGCCGGAGAAAGCAGCGAACCAGGACGGAGAGATTGCTTCTCCGATTCCGGTCGTTGAGACGGAAAATCTCGCGCGCAACGCAGATGCGCCGGAACCTGCGCCCGCACCCGTCGCTGCGTTGCCTGAGCCGGTCGAGCCGCCGGCCCCGTTCGACCTCGACGACTGGTTGAGCAATGTGACTGAACTCGGTCCCGACGGGGGACCTGGGAATGAGCCGTAAATGATGCGAAACAAGCGGGCGAACAGCGCCCTTTTCTGTATGCTGGCGGTCGTGTTGACCGTGAATCTGGCCCTGCCCGGTTTGGCGCTTGCCGCGCCGGAGACGCAGCGAGTGGACCGGGGCATCGTCACGGTGGGCAACGACCAGATCGAGATTACTGCGAACGAGCTGGGGCAGTTCACCATCGGCGCGCGCAGCGGCGACCCGGACACGCCGCAAGATGACGGCAAGCGCCTGATGTACGGCCACGGCAACCGCCGCTTTACGTCCTTCACCACCGTACGCACCGTGTCAGGCGGGCAGACGGAGGATTCGCCGCTGCTGCGCATGGCTGACCCGCAGCCGGTGGAAGAGAACGGCGCGCTGCGCACGGGCTGGCAACTGCCCGGCCTCGCGCTCACGCAGACGCTGGCGCCCGCCAACAACCCGTACACGAACCGGCCCGACACGGTGCGCATTTCGGTGACGGCGACGAACACGTCATCCGCACCACTGTCCGCCGGCATCCGCATCATGCTCGACACGATGATCGGCGGTAACGACAAGGCGCCGTTTTTCGCGCCGGGCGCAGGCAACTTCGACACGGAACGCGAGTTCACGCGCGAGCAGATGCCCGCGTACTGGAAGGCGTTTGAGGCGTCCGACTACGACCCGGCGAGCCTGAAGGGGCAGGGCATCCTGACCGGCGAGGACGCAACCCCGCCCGATCGCCTCGTCTTTGCGACGTGGCCGATGCTAAAAGACACCGCATGGGACTACGCGCTGGACGCGGGGCGCTCGGTGGGCGACAGCGCGGTGGCGCTCTACTGGGAGCCGGTGGAGCTTGCGGCGGGCGCGTCGGTCACGTGGGTGACGTACTACGGGCTGGCGGGCGTGGGCGGCGGCAACGCGTGGATCGACGCGCCGCAGAGCATCACGAGCGACGCGCCGGAGTTCACGGCGACCCTCTGGGCGGCGAACCTGTCGGAGGCGGACTTCACCGGCGGCGAGGCGACGATCAACCTGCCGCAGGGGTTGCGGCTGGCGGACGGCGAGACCGAGCGCAAGCCGATGGAGACGGTGCCGGTCAACGGCGGCGCGCAGTCGGTGAGCTGGCGGCTGGTGGGCGAGGGGAGCGTGGATACGACGTATCCTTATTCGGCGACGGTGACGTTTGCCACCGGCTCCGGCCCGTTGACGGCGGATGCCTCGGTGGCGTACCGCTTCATTGCGGCTGCTGTGCCGCTGCCGACGGAGACCGCCGTGCCGCCGGTGGTCGCGCCGGTTACGCCCGCGCCGGAGGAGGAGCGCGACGGCTTCCCGTGGTGGGTGCTGCTGCCGCTGTTGTTGCTGCCGCTGCTGCTCCTGCTGCTGCGTCGTAAACCCGCCCGGTCTGCGACGCGGGTCGCTCCGCCGCGCGTCCATCGGACCGCGCCGCCGCCCGACTTTACGGAGCGCCAGGAGGAGACAGGGGCGTACGGCGCGAATGTGACGCACGGGCGGAAGAAGGGGGATGGGCGCGATCCGCGCGAGAATCCGCTGGGGTA